>NZ_JAPFCD010000070.1:0-21843 GCF_026153155.1 Photorhabdus aballayi
CTGCTGATCCGCGCTGATAAACAACCCCTTCCCGGCCCGGATCGCTCCCCAGTCGTCGGTGCGCAACTCAAATCCTTCGCCGCGCTTGTTGGGATGCGGTCTTTGTCCGTCCACCAGATGGCCCAGATTGAGCTGGCTTTTCCCGCCATATTCGGTACTCAGTTTGATGTGCTCTTTTCCGCGATCGTCGTCCATCCGCAGTTTGTTGTTGGCCGGGGTGCGTAACACGTTGCGTCTGTAGTTGTAGAGGGTCACGTGGTCTTCATGCCGGGAGTCATGCAACGCATGGGCGATGTAGGGCCGGTCCGGGTTACCCTGCTCAAACGCGATCGCTACTTCCGTTCCCTGGATCAGCGGCCAGTGAAAACCGTGAGTTTTACCGGCATACGGCCGGGCTAAACGCACCCACAGGCTTTCGCCCCCCAGCGGCCATTCATCCAAATCAAAATCAAATTTGACGCGGTAGCGGCCCGTGATGTCGATATGGCCGTAGGTGTCGTTCGGCCAGTCGCTGGTCACCCGCGCCGGAACCGTACCGGCAATCACCGGCCGCTCTCTCAGCGCCGGCCGGTAGCTCAGGATTTCGCTGTAGGGAATGCCGCTAAAACTGACCAGATAGTTGCTGTCACGCCGGGCGCTGCTTCGCATGGCGACAATCAATACCCCCGCTTTTCCCACCGCGGCAGGTCTTTCCCCTTCCAACTCCAGCACTAAGCCGGGGACCAGCATCGGGGAGGAGCTTTTGCCGCTGATAAGATGCTGCCGGTACAGGTCGCGCTCGTGATGTAGACGGGCATAAAATCCCGCCGTTTCCGGCGCCGGTTGGATTTGTTCTCCCTTCTCAAGAAAGTTATCGCCATAACGGTAAACTTCACCAACTACGGTGGTATCCCGATCCCGGCCGACCTGATATTGCAGATCATTGCCCGCTTCCCGGTAGTTGTAGTCCCGCACCTTCACACTTTGCGTTACCACCTGATGTTCAACGTGCAAATCCCACACCGAGTCTTGGTCGTTGTGATTCATGCCCGCCGGGTCACGTAATGGTAAACGCACGTCGTACTGATAATTGCGCTGGTTATCCCCGAACCGCACCACTTCGATCCCCAGACGGCCGTCCATTTCGAAGCGATACCAGATCCCCACTTCCGCCAGAATGCGCTGGATAAAGTCCAGATCGCTCTCCTGCCACTGCACCACCAGCTCCCGCTTTGGGTAATCCCGCACCAGCGTGAACAGAAAATCCTGCCCGCGAAATTCGTGTCGTTCACGCAGGATCTTTTCCACAATTTCCGGGACCGACTGGTGCTGATAAATCCCGCTGCGCCGGGTATGGCGCAGCAACGCCAGATAGGGTTCCAGACAGACCTGATAGCGCGTTTCATCCGCCGAGGCGGCCAGCCGGTTAAACCGGGTGATGACGCCGTGTACTTTACGCACCTGTTCCGGGTTTTCCGGCGCCTGCAAGATAAACGTGGCCGGTTTGTTCAACATCGCCGCCGGGTCGATATCCCGGGTCGGGCTGGTGAAATCAATGGTGTAGCAATACGGGGCGCACAGGCGTTCTTCCCCGGTGAAGCTGAACACCTCCAGTTCGGCCTTGCAGCGCCGGATTTCAAGCCGGTAGCGGGCATGGCCCGGCAACACGGGTTTACTCGCCTGGCGCTGACGGGCGCGCAGCATTTTTCTGTCCATCAATGGTTTTCCTCCGATATCAGATAAAACGGTCGGTTCTCTCAGCGAAAAGGGCGTCCCACTTCTTCGATAAAGTGCCAATAGTTATAAGCGGTTATGTCAATTCAACTCCCGAAAATCCAACCGAATATATTCTCGGTTGTTAACCCTGATAAATGCGGGGAACAGTCAATTGATGCCGGTATTGCTTAATTGAGAGCTAACCAGAATAAAAATAATCGCGAAGGCATGTCATCTGCTCGCGAATTAATAGACTCATTAATTACCTATAGGGTGACTGAATAATTTACATCCTCCCTGCGGGTGAATATAAAGATCAAGTCTTTTTTTATCAAACAGCACAATTTGCTTAATACCAACGGCAAAATTCATCCTATTTAAACCAAATATAAACAGGATTTAATTTGTTTATATAAAAAGATTGCATTGATTTAAATAATATGAAATCAATTCACCTTTCTTATATTAATTTCGTTCAAAATCATTGAAATAAAGTCTATTTTTATATTATTTTCAACAGGTTAAATAATATCAAAAAAACCACCTTATGATTAATACTCACTATCATCAATATGCTACCGATGCGTAAAAAAGGAATGATTCTCAGTTATATTATGCGAATGAGAATAGATTGCATTATTTATGCATAACGCCATCGATAATATCCTCACCCTGCATGACAATCGTGGCAATCCCTTTCTCCGGTAAAAATACATCATTGTGTAACACAGCCATATATCGGTTGGCCCAACCTTGCCACTCTTCATTAATATATTGGCGTTCTTGACGCCAAAAACGAGATATTCCCAGCCGACAACCAAAGAGATTGAGCCGCAGTCCAAATGCAGCCAGCCATATTAGCCCCACCATACCAAAAATTATCCGCCATTGTTGCGACCTGATGTATCCAGAGCAGAACACATAGCAAGTCATACCGATGCAAACAATAATCATGCCTGAAACCAGCCAATGCCATAGGATTACGATGATAGCGTTATTCCAGCCCATACTTTTACCTTTATAGAAACCCTTTGAAATAATCTAAAACCACATAGAGAAAACAATATCTTATGGCACAGAATAAAATACCATTAACTCTACGTTGCTTAATTTTCTTTTTTAAGAATGATTCTCATTACTTTTCAATTAAATTAAATCGGCTCAAGCGTTTTTTAATAACACGTTACAAAGAAAACAATCTTTATTTCATGGGATTATCGACTGCCAGTAAATCGATCAATCGTCCACTTGAATCTGGTTGAACAGTAATATTTTTATATCGCCAATATCCTGCATATTTATTTGCATCAACATGCACCGAACCACCAGACCGATTTCCTTTTATAGAAATGTCAAATTCCGCTTCTCTCTCGTTAATACTGCCGGAAACAAACCAGCCTGCTTCTATTGGCTGGCCTAAAATATTTTTCACAACAGGATTACTTTGTGCCAGCGATAAAGCTTTTTTATATGGCTCCGAAGATTTCATTACGCCCATGACAATCATAAATGCACCTACGATGAAAACAGGAATAAACCAGACAATCATCAATTTCCATTTACGTGCCAACCAATTGCGTTTTTCAGTTACATTTTTTGCTTTCATCTCTTTAATACCTTTTCATTAGGGCAAAACCCTATGCACAGTTTCGTATAATTCATTTATACCCGTTATCTTTCAAGTTGCCTCTTTGTTGGCTGCACTCGCTCACCCCGGTCACATAGTTCTCTATGCTCCCGGGGATTCACTCCTTTGCCGTCGCGATGCACCTTGAAATCCATAGGGTATAACCATTACTTGTTTTTCCTCGATATCCAATGAAGCAACCGGTTCAGTATCAGTAAAAGCTAGGGTGATACCTTCTTCTTCGTCAAAACCCAACGTCACGCCAGCAGGTTTATTGTGCTGGGCCAGACGTTCCAACAACGCTTGTGATAACACCGGTAAAATTTGCTGGTTAAGCAGGCTGTCGATATTACGCGCTCCACTGTCCGGCAATAGACAAGCATTCACTAAGGTGTCGCAAAGGCTGCTTTCCACCGTGCAAGTCAGGCCGTAATGGCTATGAAGACGTCTAGTCACTTGTTCCAGTTTGATTTCAACAATGCGTCTGAGCGCATCAGCCTGTAACGGTCGGTAAATTACAGTCTGAAAGCGAGCCAACAGAGCTGGCTGGAAGTGATCACGCAGCATCGGATGTAGCAGCTCATGCAACACCGCGTTCGGGGCGTCAGGTTGTTGCGCCAATAACGCCATCAGTTGATCACTGCCCAGATTAGAGGTCATTAAGATTACCGTATGGCGAAAATCGATTTCACGCCCTTCGCCATCACGCATAAAGCCACGATCAAATACCTGATAAAACAGGTTAATGACGTCACGATGGGCTTTTTCCACTTCATCTAACAGCACCACACTATACGGGCGTTTACGTACCGCTTCCGTTAAGATCCCCCCCTGACCATATCCGACATAACCCGGTGGTGAACCTTTAAGCTGAGAAACGGTATGCGGTTCCTGATATTCCGATAGGTTGATAGTGATCAGTGAACGCGCTCCGCCAAACAGGTTATCCGCCAATGCCAGCGCGGTTTCGGTTTTCCCTACCCCACTCGGCCCAACCAACAGGAATACGCCCAATGGCCCCTGTTCCGGCGTCAATCCGGTTTTAGCGGCACGTAAACGTTGGGCGATTTCCCATAGCGCCGTCCCCTGACCAATAACTCGTTCCCCCAAATGCTGCTCCAAATGCAGCAAACCGGTCTGTTCATCTTTCAACAAGCTACTTAATGGAACGCCTGTCCAATCAGCGATCACTGTTGCTACCGAACGCACATCAACATCCGACGAGAGTAACGGCTGCCCTTGTTGTAGTGTCGCCAGTTGCTGTTGCAACAGGGCTATATCATGCTGACGACTGATGTCCTGCCGGGCATCGAGCAACTGTTGCGTGAGCTGTTTTTCCTGTTGATACTGTTTATCTCGCTGTTGTTGTTGTCGACACAGTTCATGGCGCTGCATGTCAATTTGTGCCAAACGGTCTGAATGATGGCCTTGCCCCAGTGCGATATCTTCCAAGATCGCCTGTTGTTCTATCTCAAGCGCAGTCAATTGGGATTGGAGTCGCGTCAATGCCTCCGGTACTGTATCCAAGCCCATCCTGACTCGCGCACTGGCGGTATCCAGCAGGTCTACCGCTTTATCCGGTAGCTGTCGCCCTGTCAGATAACGGCGAGATAAAGTAACAGCAGCTTTCACTGCATCTTCCTGAATATGTACACCATGATAGCGGGCGTAACGCGCTTTCAATCCACGCAGCATCAGGCAAGCTGTCTCATCGTCCGGTTCATCGACTTTGATCGTCTGAAAACGCCGCTCCAACGCAGCATCCCGTTCAAAATACTGTTTGTATTCCGACCAAGTGGTGGCGGCAATCGTGCGTAATTCCCCTCGGGCCAGCGCAGGTTTTAGCAGGTTAGCAGCATCAGCGCCCCCCGCCTGATTACCAGTACCAATCAGCGTGTGCGCTTCATCAATAAATAGCAGAATGGGGGCAGGCGACTGTTGTACCGCTTCAATGACGTTTTTCAGTCTCTGTTCAAATTCGCCTTTTACCCCCGCCCCTGCCTGCAATAAACCCAGATCCAGCATCCGCACGCTGACGGTTTTTAGGCTGTCAGGGACATTGCCTTCAACAATACGCAGCGCCAATCCTTCCACCAGCGCGGTTTTCCCTACTCCCGGTTCTCCCACCAAAATCGGGTTGTTTTTACGCCGACGCGATAGGATGTCGATCATCTGGCGGATTTCGCTGTCGCGACCAAATACCGGATCAATAACCCCCTCAGCGGCTCTGGCTGTGATATCCAACGTGAATTTGTCCAATACGTTCTGTAAAGCCGATGATAATGGCTGGCGATTAAGCACATATTTATCGGTGTCGCTATCCTCAATTTCAGCGATTGATCCATCCGCCGTCAGACTCGTCGCTACCTGTATCTCCGGGCGTTCGTCCGATTGTTGATCCAGCAATGGGCGCAAACGTTGTAGTTGCGTCACATTCAGGTTGAGTAACGGCCAGGTATGATGGATACGCAGCCAAGCCGGTTGGCCGCGCAGTACCTGCAAAAGATGTACCGAGCGAATAGATTCATTACCCTCTTCCAGAGAAGCGACACACCAGGCAACCTGTAGCAAACTACACAGGTCGCTCGATAACCGTGGGCGTTGATTAATGCTATGCGGCAAACGGTTAATCGTCGTCAGCAACGATTGCCACAACGCATCCATATCCCACTCATAACGTCGAGCAACCACCGTAATATCGCCTTCGCCGCCTTCAAGCAGCTTGAGCAACCAGTGTTCCACCGTGATTTCAGCATGTGCCCGTGTCTGGCAAAATGCAGCGGCAGCTTCCAATGCCCGCGCGCAATAAGAATTTAAGCGGCACAATAGTGCAGTACATACGGTATCCATATTAAAGTCCCAGTTGTCATTAAGAGGTTAGGCGGCATTCAACAAATGCCCCCATTCTCAGGTAAAAATTTATCTGTCTGGCGAGGTTTTCCCTGCCAGTTCTTCGTTTAACAAACACTTCATCCGCTGAATTAAATGCGTTGCCATACCCGCGTATGGCAGCCTGTTAGCGCGTTAGATCTGATTGCGCTCCCAAAGATCGTGTTTCTCTTGGTGATGGTTGGCAGGCGGCTACGCTCGGCGGCATTAGACTGATTTCAACCCTACGATTGACCGCACGCCCCGCAGCGGTTGTGTTGGTAGCGATCGGCCGCGTCGCGCCTTCGCCTTTTACGACAAGGCAAGCCGGTGATACGTCACTGGTTTGTAATATCCAATCTCGCACTGCTTTGGCCCGCGCCAGTGATAGCACGCTGTTTTTTGCAGCATCGCCGGTCGAATCAGTATGACCGGTTATCACCACCATCCAGCCCGGTTTAGCTTTAATGTCGATCAATGCGTTCACCAATACTTTGGCCGCTTCTGGCTTAAGACGTGACTGTCCAACGTCAAACAGCGACATGCTGCTCAGGTTCAATGTCTGCGGCAATGGCTTGCCGCTCTTTGGCACGGGAGGCGGAGATACCGGTAACACTGCATGGTTAATCACATCCATCAGCGGCGTATAAAGGCGATCGCCTAAATAAAGCCCCAACCCTAAGCGCATCGGTTCGCCGTCACGTTGATATTTCTCCAGCAATGTCGCATCAAGCTTAAGTTGATGGTAAGCCTGAACTTTCGCGCTATTATCTTTCACGTCAACTACCTGATAATGCTGTAAATCACTGCGTATCTGGCGCAACAAGCGCACGTTGTTCCAGGCACTAGCGGTCAACGCCAGACAGACAAACCCACTCAACAGGCCGATGCCCCAAATGACCGCTCGTCGGTGCGGTGTATGACCAGCATGATGCGGCAACAGGCGTAACATGGCATCGGGAAATGGCGATACGTTCACCGCCTCAGCAATGCTGTGGCTAATGCGGGGTAAGGTGGTACGATCGACCAGCCATTTCGTCCACAAGTTGTTTGCCTGCGGCGTTTGTGGCAAAAATGTCAACGCCATTGCAATCGGGTAACAAGGCTGGCTGGTCAACTCCGGTGATTGGCATTCGCCCAAGACGTTTTCCACCATCCAGCGTTGCCATGCCGCCACGACAATCGCCTGTTGTAAATGTGCAATGCGTTGCTGTGCATCCCCTTCAGTCAACCAGATATTCATCCCAACAGCGGCGTGTTTTTCTCCCCATACTGTCATTGTCGGGCTGTCTGCCTGTAGCTCGAACCACGGGCTGGTATCGCCATCAAGATAGCCTGCGATTAATACCGGTGTATGACGGGCGGTCAGTTGAGTAACACGATCAACCTGATAGCGAAATTCCCTGATCTTGGCCGTCATCACCGCATGATCGCGTTGCTGTTCAGGAAAGAGTGTTAATAGCACGCTGATCTGCTTACACCAATCAGGTCTGGCTGCAAGAATCGCTGCTACCAGTGCGTTCATTTCACTTTGTCTCGGCACGCAGATAAAACAGCCCTGCGGCGTGCAGCGTACCGGCTCTTCCGCAAACAACGCAGCCACGCTATCTCCGCAGGTTAGCACCACAGGCTGACGCCACGAGGCCGCAGGTAATGCCGTCAGCAAACGGCAAATGCTGGCGGTTTGATGGGACATGTCAGGTGTAGTACGTCCCACCCGCCACCAAGCAATCACCGCCACCATCAAGATCGCGGCCAACCACAATGCAACAGACACATTCCCTAACGGCAAGAAAAACAGACATAACAGCGCCGCCAGAATACAAGCTAATAGCCACAGCGCTCGTTTTAGTACGCAACTCAATTTGCTCTCCTTAGCCTTATCCAACAGACAAATATTGCCGAAGGTAGAGACGCAAACCGCACCACGCCAAAGTTACTCCGGCTACAGCCAAGCATCCCCAAAACCACGGAGATCGCGCACGCCAATATCGGTCCTGATAACAGTCTGCATGGGTACGTATCATCTGATGAGGCTTCACCGCCATTACCCCAGTACGATCAGTCAATATATCCAGTAATGACTGGCGTTCCTGAGAGATCTTTTCCCGATCGCCTCCCTGAAAGCCCAGTGCCAATATGCGCTGGAAACCCGCTAATACCAACAAAGAAGGTTGGGGTTGATTCAACACTTGACGTATGCGTTCAAACAGCCGTTCTCCCGCATGGTTGCTATTGCAAAATCGTGTCTGCAACGGCGTTTTCGACCAAGTTTCATAGCCGTTATCCCGCTCAGGGCGTCTGAGTACGGTTTCATCCAGCAACGCACACAAGGCATAGATGATGTGAGCCATGTTTTCTTCGCTGATACTACTTGTACTTAATCGCTGCCGTGCTTCTTCTACCAACTCAACCCCTTTTTGATATAACGCCTCACCGTGCAGCGATTTATCACCACTTTTTAGCGCAATCACTAACATCCCAATGTCAAGCATCAGGTCATCAATTAAGATCTCTTTATTCATGAACGTAATACCGCAAACAGTTCTAACTGAACGCCCGACAAGGTACCGGGCACATAGAAGGCGCAACTTCCTGCCTCCAACATGGCTTTTGCCATCGGGTTATTCAGATCGAAAGCAAAATATTGGTTTTCCAACCGCAACGGGATCGCCGCCGGTACATGGCTAAGCGGATGTAAAGGAATACCGCTCAATGACAGGTTAATCAGCCGCTCAACATCATCAGGCGCCCCCACTTTACACAGTTGCGGAAACTGGGTTTGTAGCAGATGCGCTGGCATCGACGACCGCACAGAGAGGTAGAAATCGGCCTCTTCGCACAATCGCCTATCATGAAGTGATGCTCTCCACTGATTTTCACGCACCACTTCCAGCTCGATCGAAACCACCCTTGATGGCAGACTCGCCTCAAGTAATGTACTGATAAGCCGGATCAATGGCGGGAAAACGTCACTTAGTTGGTTGTGTTGATAATCCGGGATCGCATCAAGATCGCTCTCCAGTGAAAAGGTTAACAATGCGCCTGCTAATTTCACCAATTCACGGTAGACGATCTCCGGGTGCAGTGCAGGCTCAGCGTTAAAATTATTCAACACCGGTTCATAGCTGTTAAGCGCATTCAACAACCAGAACAGTGACACATCCGCGACCGCAAAATCCGCCATGCGTTGATGGCTTTCACGGCGCATTCCCATCAGACGGGTGCGCTTAGCACGTAGCTGAGTCAACAACAGATCAAGCTGTTCCAACAATGGCGGATGAGCAGCAAAAGAGAGCAATGGCGGAACGAAACGATCATCCAGCATCCAACCACTTTGCCCGTCACGCACTAAGCGCGCCAGCGGGCATGTCAGATAAGCCTCATTCTGGTCATGCTGAAAGCGTAGGGAAATTGCATGGCGTTCAACCGCAATGGATTCACGCCCATCGCCGTACTTATCCTGTATCTCAATCCACTCTTGCTGATAACGTAGCGGCGGTTGCCCCGGCCCTACACTCTCACTACTCTGGCGGCAATTGCCGCCATTGGCATGCTCCAGCGGTAATGCCAGCAATACCTCAACAGCACGCATATCCGCCGACGCCGCCTGCTGTAAATCACAGGCGGCGGGCAGATTGTCAGCATAATCGGTATCAATCAGCGTCCCATCCTGTAAACGAACCTTAAGATGCTGAACTTTCAGGCGGTTTAAGCGCAGCGCCTCCTGATCAAACCGAATATCAAGTACTCCCCAAGGGTGAATCAACCCCAGGTGCGCAATACAATTGTTAGTCAATGCCTCCCAACGCGCTTGTTGCTGAAATTGTTGAGGGGCTAAAAAGGCGTCTTCAATCCAGAGAGGACGTAGAATTTTCATCATAACTCCCAATAAAATAATTACGATTTCGCTTTCGGCATCTGAGAAACCAGAGATAAATTGACGTCAATCCCTTCCACCTGAAAATGCGGTACCGCATACAGCTTGACTCGGAAGAATCCCGGGTTGTCATCAATATCCTCAACCACCACCTGTGCTTCACGCAGCGGATGAGATGCCTGCATGTCGTCAGTGGGATCATTCATCTCCGTGACCAGTGTGTTGATCCAGCTATTCAGTTCAATTTCGAGCAGACGCCGATCTTTAGTGGTGCCAATGTTTTCCCGCTGGATCAGCTTTAAGTAATGGGCGATGCGTGACAGCAGGAAGATATAGGGCAGACGCGCATTAATACGACTGTTGGCCGTGGCTTCGCCAGTGTCATACACGGCGGGCTTCTGCGTGGAGTGAGCAGAAAAAAAGCAGGCGTAACCGCGATTTTTGTAGTAAGAGAGCGGAATAAAACCCAAATTGGCGAATTCAAATTCACGGGTTTCCGGGATCTGCACTTCTGATGGGATCTTATCCCGATAACCGGTACCCAGATTATAGAGATGGATCGGTAAATCGGCGACAACACCACCGGCTTGCGGGCCACGAATCTGCACACACCAGCCATTTTTGACAAAACTCCTGACCATATTGGCGGCAAAAGCAAAAGCGGCATTGGTCCACAAATACTTACTGCGATCCGGCCCGCTCACCTCTTCGATATAATTAAACGTTCGCACCGGCACACTCTCCGGGCCATATGGCAGACGTCCCAACACTCTTGGCAGGGTGAGGCCTATATAACGGGCATCTTCGCTGTCACGGAAAGATTTCCACTGGGTGCATTCTGCGCGCTCAAAATAGTGACCAAGATCTTTCATCATCGCCACTTCATCCATGCTCTTTTTGCCAAAAAAGACTGGCGCGGCGGCAGTAATAAATGGCATATGCGACGCTGCCGCAACTTTGGCAATGTTGCGCAATAAAGTGATATCTTGCGATTCGGCACTAAATTCATAGTCGGCAATCACTGCGCCAATCGGCTCGCCGCCCGGTGTGTCATATTCCTGAATGTAAGTGTGGCGATAGAAACCGCTCTGAACAATTTCCGGCGCATCGTCAAAATCTTGCCGCAAATCATCCTTAGCTACATCCAACACGTCAATTTTGACGTTCTGACCGAGATCTGTTCGATCAACCAAAAATTTCAAACCTCGCCAGGCAGATTCCACTCGTTGGAATTCCGGTTGATGTATCAACACATCCAGTTGACAGCCAATTTTGCGATCCAATTCGCCGATCTCAAAATCCAGCAATGCTTTATCCAACTGTTCAACTTTTTGAGCGGAGTCTTTCAGCAGATCGAGAAGAACGCTAACCGCCGCCGTCACCCATTCATTCTCCGTCACACTAGCCAGAGCAGCTTTGTTATGAAAGTATGCAATATCACTCAATCGCTCCACCGGACGTAAATTGATTTTCTCAAACAAAGACGGGTAAACCCCACCTGCATGATGGTTGGCCGTCGCCACAGAAGATGTAGCCTGCTCTTGTACAGTCATTCAAATACCTTTACTTAAAATCTTGTGAAAAATAATGTGACAATGCACCGCCAGTATGTAGATCAAATTTAATATTAATACGCACCTTAGGAACTTCATTTTGAAAACTTGAGGTCACTGATGACGCCTTCCTTTACTACCAAAAACAAAATAAAAATATCATGGTCATGGCATGATAATTTACTGGAATAACATGCTTTATCAGATAGTTATGAATCGGTAATTAAACGGACACACAAATTATGAGGGAACGAATAATGGCATCTGAATTGACGAACTCTCTAACAAAATCGACCCATGCAAAATAACCACAACTTAATACGCATCCTAATACAGAATTACAGCAGTAAAACATCCAACAAAGAAAAATTTAATCTTATATAGATAATAAGAGGGATAACATCAACAGAAGTTAAACAAGACACAATTAAATAAAAATAAATGAAATCTAGGAAATTCTTAATGACATTTTATAACTAATTATAATTGTTACTATTTTCAATTCTTAATTTGTTTCAAATTGTAACAATATGTAATAATCAGTAAAAATAAGCGATAAATATCGAATAATTGTTATTATTGTTTCACGACTTTATTTAATATTTTTCCCCTAAATGATATTGATTATTAATTACATTATTCCTTATAGGGAGTTTTCCATCAAAAAGCGTATTAACATACACGCTATACATGGCAAATAATTTACATCATTCACCTGTTTAACCAGATTGACTCTTTATTACAATAATAGATAAATGAAATAGTTTAATAAGATAAATAGTGTATAGATAATCATTAGAGAGATAAGCGATTTCTACGCGTATCAGCATTTCGATAAGTTAATTATTAGTTCGAATAAAAACTTACTTGATAGTCAATCAAGTAAACTATCAATAATGTAATTAAAATACTGAACAACACGCGAAGAAATGCTCGCATTTCAACGGCTGTTTATTGATACAGAACTCTATCGCACATAACGCTATACCATTTCCAGATTAATATTATTATCATTAAATTCTAACGTTAGGATTTTATTTCCACCACCTCGATTATTACCAGGGATCTCTAATGCATCATCGTAACTAAATTCCCTATTTATGGAATATTTAACCGCATTTTCATTTGGTGGATTCCAATAATCCTGAAATATCCAAATATTAAATCTGAATTCAGATCTCAATCCCCTTTCCGTATAAATATGAATTGCTTTATTAAGTTCATATTTATCACCTATCCAGGGAGCCCATAAATCGCCATGCCATTCAGACATCTTCTCCACAGAAAAATTTTTCCTGGCAACATAGCCATGTTCAACAACAACTTTACAAGGCATTTTATTATAAATAGATTTAATATTTGTCACTCCCGCGATAATATTAATGGCTGGTTTATTATGAGTGTTATTTGATTTTCGTTCCATTTTATTCACCTATATCAATTAGTAAGTTCAATAATAATTATGATAGGATTTATAATAACTTCATCCTTTCGCACACTGTCATCCAGCATTGACCAAAATTATCCTTATAACATTAATTTCCTCCGGTGACATTACACTTCAAACAACATTTAACTCTTACTAATCACGCTAGTATTCTTATATCAATGATTAGCCTTAAATTCAAATATAGCGCAAAATCGCTATTTTACCATTAAGGCTAGATCACATATCTATCGTTATTTTCCCTTAACTGTTACGCTAAGCATTATTCATTAAATTTTTCGTCCCACTTTTCATCACCTGAGCTAATTTCATTACATATATAGGTAATATCAGGGCGCTAACCATAGTCAGTATGAAAATAGGCCGCACATTTTCAGCAATAATCTCCTTACCGTCTAAGAAGATAGAGGAGAAAAAGAACACCACACCGGCGCCTAAATTGGAAAATGCCATCTGAAGGGCGCCAAAACCTGCACGGTTTTCAGGTGTCGAAGCATAAGAAGCAAGTACGTTTGCCGCCATCACCTGCACATAAGTTGCAAACATAAAAAGTGAGAAGAAAACATATCCATCTACTTTTCCCGTCAATCCTAGAAAGATATTGACAATAAATAAAGTCGCCGCAGCAATGGTAATTCGCTGAGGAGGATATTTATCGCAAAGCTTCCCGGTTAAATAAGTACCCAACCAGGACGCAATACCACCGCAAAAGAATACCAGTGAAACCTGATTTTCCGGGATATAAAACACATTGGTTAATAACGGAGCAAGTATCGGAATAAGCATGAAGGGACTAAAATTACTGACACCACTTGCCATTCCAGCTAATGTTATTTTTTTGGTCAGCACAATTTTGTTCTGACTACTTTTTACTTTCTCTGCTCCTGGAATAAACAAGAGGATTAGAGGTATACTCACGATGCATAAAATAACGATCAATAAAAAGGAGACTTTCCAGTTAAAACTCTCGGCCAAATATAAGCACAATGGTATACCTAAAATGCTAACGAATGAAAAAGATGAAAACGCAATTGCCAACACCCTTCCTCGCATACTTTCCGGGGAGTTATTCAGTAATATCCCAATACCTACTCCCAATGTCACACCACCAAACAGACCGGCAATGATACGTAACAGAATAAGTTGGTATGGTTCCGAAGAGAAAATCGTCAGGAACGTAATCAGGCCGAGAAACAGTGTGTTTAAAATGAGAACCTTTCTTTTATTAAAGCGATCAATAAAGAAAAAGGATGTCAGGCCAGAAAATACCGAGGAAAAAACATAAACACCCGCAATAACTCCGGCCATCGTAACAGGCATGTGAAAATCTTTCGACATATAAACAAAAAGCGGAGTTACCATCATGTACTCTAATGCATTAATAAATTGAACTAATGCAACAACCATCGCAATAACAACTATATTATTAGTTCCAACTACCTGATTATTTCCAATTAACTTCGACATTATGAGTTCCAATTCCTATTGGCTTAAATTTCATCGACGTGGTAAGCAATTTACATCACATACAGAGCAAAAAAAAGCGCCGTGTAGCATCACTATGAACGTCTAGCGTAGCCAAGCTTGATGTGGCGCTGATAGCAGCAAAACAGAATCATCAAGTCATGGCAATTTCCAGGCTCTGTTCATTGTTAGGAGTAAGTCACAAATGCTCGGCCTTTCTCCCATCATCTTATGATTGATACTCTATTGGTGGGATTACTATCTCTATTAAGAATCATAAAAAGCAAAATACCTTGCTGACCCCTGAAGCAATTTAAAAGGTTATGCAACAATAGCATGATGAAATTAGAGATATATCAATGATTAGCAATAAATAACACATCCTCTGGAGAGATCATGGCAAATATACTTAAATATGGCGATACCGTAAAAATATTAAATAGTTTCAGAAACTGGGATGGCGGATATCTTAGTGTATATGGAACGAGTGGTATTTCAGATGGAAAACATTCTGTGATAACCACCACGGCGGCAGGAAAATTCTGGCGGATTGAATCAGGAACAGGCAAACCTATCGGCAGTGAAGTCATTAACAATGATACTATTTTACTGCATAATCTTTATCAATGTGATGGCGGCTACTTAGGACATTATCAATCCTCAAGTCAACAGGTTCCAGAAGGTGAAATATACCCGATACACACATCAGATAAAAACATTCGTCCAGAAACCTTAGAGTGGATTATTTATTCTGACATGCCATCTATAGATGGGAAAATCAAAGAAGATGAAAGCATTACGCTGTACAACCGATGGGGAACCAGAGGCTTTCTTGATACCAATGGTTGGGTTGGCATTCCTGAAACAGTATGTCATGTATATACTTCTGCTAATAACCTCCGCAAACCTTATACCGGCCTGTGGAAAATGACACAAGTTAAAGATCCTTGTCTCCCGGTTACCAAACCTTCCAATTGTGCTGGAGAATGCGGCACTAGTGACGGCGGTAAATATTGCTTCCAGATACCTCAAAGTATTCGATTTGGTCTGATAGCTTATACGAATACAATTATCCATCAACAAACAGTAAAAGTGTATATTGACGATCTTCTGGTAGATACATTAACCGGCAAAGCAACAGAGACTAAAGCCTATACATCCGGTACAGGTAAAGTCTGTATTGAAATTATCGGGGATGGCAAACCTTGTAAACTCCGTTACGCCTATAATACCCTCGATGGAAAACCCGGCTCAGTCATTATTGGTGCTGAAAATGATTCCAATAATAATTACAACGATAGTGTAGTCGTATTGAATTGGCCTCTGGTGAATTAATTAAAAACACCCTGTTAATTTCATTATAAAAATCATTAATAAATTAAAGCGGTATTATGCCGCTTTTTATATAAAAACATTATCAAACTAATATATTTTTAATATGTTATTGTTAAAACACAAAAATAAAACAAAAAATAGTGTTTTTCATCTTAACTATATAATATGAATATTATCCCTTAGTATATATTTATATTTTTGAAAACAAACAACATCATTAAATCAGTAAACAATCTATTAATATATAATATTGCCACAATCTATCTTTTCCATTAATTTTTATAGTGTAAATTTTTCTGTTTCACCATATAGTCTTAATATCATTATTGCTATTCTTTATCTATGAACAGGAAATTTAACAAATATGAAAAATTAATAAAAAACTCAAAAACCATGAAGGATATACATTAATGAACCTACATGTCTATTTATTCCTTAATGCAGATAACGGCAGATATAATGACACATTACGTAAAGTAGATACAAACTACCCTAAACCTATCAGTAATGATTGGCCCGATCTTCCGGTAGAATTCCAACAACATATTGACGATGTAATTAATTTAAATGGTTATTTATATTTTTTTAAAGGCTCGCAATATGTTAAATTCGATATTGCAAAAGCTAAAGTAACTGATGGCCCCAAATTTATTGTAGATGGCTGGCCCGGATTGAGAGGAACCGAATTCGAAAATGGAATAGATGCAGCCATAGAATTAACAACAAATAGCGTTTGCTTCTTTAAAGGTAGTGATTGTATTGATTATACCGTAAACTCTCACACAATTAAGCGAAAATCTATCTCAGACAGATGGGAAGTAACAAAGAAATACACGGCATTTAGTAAAAACCTGGACGCTGCGACATGGAGAATAAATTCTTTAATTGCTTTCTTCAAAGACAATCATTATATCGTATTTAATCCACAATCAAACCCTGTATATGGGCCGGCCCCTGTCACTAATTACACCGGTGGGGCCTTCAAAACAACTCAAGCAGCAGTATTGATTGACACCGATTTATTAGGCAGTGACCGAGGCAATAGTGGCAGCTGTAGCGGAACATGTGGCACTAATAATACTGGTAAACACTGTTTCCAGTTACCTCAAAGTATTCGATTTGGCTTGATAGCCTATTCTAATACCGATATTCATCGGCAAACGGTAAAAGTCTATATTGACGATCTGCTGGTAGATACACTAACCGGCAAAGGAACAGATAATCTGATG
This sequence comes from Photorhabdus aballayi, assembly GCF_026153155.1. Lineage (NCBI taxonomy): Bacteria > Pseudomonadati > Pseudomonadota > Gammaproteobacteria > Enterobacterales > Morganellaceae > Photorhabdus > Photorhabdus aballayi. Next base: position 17,099 of record NZ_JAPFCD010000070.1, read on the forward strand.
GCGACTAAAGCCTATACATCCGGTACAGGCAAAGTCTGTATTGAGATTGAAGGAGATGGCAAACCCTGCAAACTTCGCTACTCCTATAATACTCTCGATGGAAAACCGGGGACAGCGACTATCGGTGCTGAAAACGGTACCAAGAGTAACTACAATGACTGCGTCGTGGTATTAAATTGGCCATTGGTGTGAATTAAGAATTTCTTAGTGAGTTCTATTTTAGGTAAAAATAAAACCATCAATAAATTAAAGCGGTATTATGCCGCTTTTTATATAAAAACATTATCAAACTAATATAATTTTAATATGTTATTGTTAAAACACATAAAAAATAATGTTTTGCAACTTAATCTCACAATATAAAACTTATCTCTTAGTATATATTTATATTTTTGCAAAAAAACAACATTATTAAATCAATAAATAACTCATCAATATATAATATTGCCATAATCTATCTTTTCCATTAGTTTCTATGGAGTAAATTTTTCTGTTTCGTCAAATAGTATTGATGTCACTATTGCTATATTTTATCTATGAACAGTAAATTTAATAAATATGCAAAATAAATTATAAATTTAAAAACTATGAAGGATATATATCAATGAACTCAAGCGTCTATTTATTCCTTAATGCAGATAACGCGAGATATAATGAGATATCAAAAAAACCAGACATTAACTATCCTAAACCTATCAGTAACGATTGGCATAACTTGCCTGTCGAGTTTCAAAGAAATATTGACGATGTGATTAATTTAAATGGTTATTTATATTTTTTCAAAGGCTCTCAATATGTTAAATTCAATATCGCCAAAGCTAAGGTAACTGATGGGCCTAAGTTTATCTCAGAGGGATGGCCAGGACTGAAAGGAACCGAATTCGAAAATGGGATAGATGCAGCCACAGAATTTACAACAAATATTGTTTGCTTCTTCAAAGGCAGTGATTGTATCGATTACGCTGTGAATTCACATACGATTAAACGAAACTCTATCTCAGCCAGATGGGGCATTACAAAGAAATACACAGAATTCAGTACCAATTTAGATGCGGCTGTACAGAGAATATATTCTCGTATTGATCTCTTCAAAGGAGGTAATTATATCCGGTTTAACCTAAAATCGAATGCTATTGATTATGGACCGGCTCCCATTTCTCATTATACCGGAGGTCCATTCAAAAAAATTCAAGCAGCAGTGTCAGTTGATCCCGATTTATTAGGCAGTGACCGAGGCAATAGTGGGGGTTGTGGTGGAATATGTGATACTAATGACACCGGTAAACACTGTTTCCAATTACCTCAAAGTATTCGATTCGGCCTGATAGCCTATTCTAATACCGATATTCATCGGCAAACGGTAAAAGTCTATATCGACGACCGTCTGGTAGATACATTAACCGGTAAAGGAACAGATAATCTGATGGCGACTAAAGCCTATACATCCGGTACAGGTAAAATCTGTATTGAAATTACAGGGGACGGCAAACCTTGTAAACTCCGTTACGCCTATAATACCCTTGACGGAAAACCCGGCTCAATCATTATTGGCGCTGAAAATGGTACCGAGGGCAATTATAATGATAGCGTGGTGGTATTAAACTGGCCCCTAACATGAAAATGATTAGGAAACATTAGTCAGCAATAAGTAAAAATTAAATTCCCTTGAACAACTTCACATTTTTAAAATAATTCAGAGAATATCCTGTTCTCTGGATTATTTTATCGAATTAACCGAAAAATCTCCCCATGAATAGCCAAGTTCTAAACTTTGGGAAGATATTCAATCAATAAAATGTATCTGCTCTCCCTTCCGCCAGGTTCTGTCGGGTTCACTTCAAAATCCTTGCATCATACAATATTGGCTCAAGAGCCGACAAAAATGTTTAAACAAACTTTTGGCTGTGTTTGTTTCGTTTATAACGTGACTTAAATACGGCATCCAATATTTATATTGAAGGGTGAAAATATTCTCAAGCTAATTATTTATTTGTGGCGGCAGGGAATATTGACACGTTCAACGCTTGTAATAAGCAATGTAAGACTAAAGCAATTTCATATTGCTATGCTACTGTCAATAACGACAAGAATCACGTTGCTTTAGTCTGGTGAGTTTCAACTCATCAAAAAATGACCTTGTAGGAGAGATACAGTGAGTAACCATTATGATGTTTTGATTATTGGCGCTGGTATTGCGGGCATTGGTACAGCATGTCATTTAACAAAGAAATGTCCTGATAAGACGTTTATTATCTTAGAACGTCGCCAGACAATAGGCGGTACTTGGGATTTATTTCGCTATCCGGGCATTCGCTCAGATTCAGATATGATGAGCTATGGCTATAAATTCCGCCCCTGGACAGACACCAGTATTTTTGCCGATGGGCCTTCAATTAGAAGTTATATTGATGCAACAGCAAAAGAGTATGAAATTAATGACAAAATACAGTTTGGACTAAAAATCACGCATACTGACTGGTCCAATGCGACTCGCCAGTGGACCGTTACCGCGGTTGACGAAATCAATGGGGAAACTCGGCAATTTACCTGTCGTTTTCTCGTCGCTGCAACCGGTTATTATAACTATGATGAACCTCATTTACCTAAATTCCCCGGCATTGAAGATTTTAAAGGCCCGGTAATTCACCCTCAACACTGGCCTGAAGAATTGAATTACAAAGGAAAGCGGGTTGTTGTGATTGGTAGTGGAGCGACAGCAGTGACTTTACTTCCAGCAATGGCAAATGATACTGCACATATCACGATGCTACAGCGCTCTCCGAGTTATATTCTGTCAATCCCTGGAAGAGATAAGATAGCAGAGTTCTGCAAAGGCATTATTCCACAGCGCTGGATTTACACATTGAGTAGAAATCGCAATCTCTTTCTACAGCGCTTAGTTTATAAAACGAGTCGACATTTACCTAATTTATTGAAATCATTTTTGCTGTCATCTGCTCGCAAACGCGTCGGCCCAGATTTTGACATGAAGCACTTGACGCCAAAATATATGCCGTGGGATGAACGGCTCTGTTTTATTCCCAGTAATAACCTATTTAAGGTACTGAAAGAAGGTAAAGCCTCTATCGTTACTGACAATATTGAACGCATAACTGAAAACGGTATTTCATTACAATCCGGCAAGGAATTACCAGCGGATATTATTGTTAGCTCTACTGGACTGCAATTACATTTTCTTGGCGGAGTTGAACTCTCTATTGATGGGCAAAAGCAACAAGGTCATGATCGCATGCTTTATAAGGGCACGTTGATACAGAATGTCCCTAATTTTGCCTGTCTGTTTGGTTATATCAATAACGCCTGGACGTTGAAAGTTGATCTATCTGCGGATTATATCTGCCGTTTGTTGAACGAGATGGATCGTCGTGGCGCTACAGTCGTGACACCACACGCTCAGCCGGGTGAGATGCAGGAGAACGAACATATTTTTAGCGCCTTGCAAGCTGGTTATGTAAAACGTGCAGAAGACTTACTTCCTCGTCAGGGACGCAGTTCAAACTGGCAGGTTCCGCATGATTACAAAAAAGATAAACAAGTTTTAGGACAACCTGTAGATGATGCGGGTTTGAAATGGACATAACCGCACGAAATTAATAATTATCTGAAATGGGGATAATCTACTTATCCCCAATACCATAAAACTAATGGTTCGTTATTACCCATCTCTTCGATAACCAAGAAAAAACCAGCCCAGATATCGCGCCAAAAATATGGCCTTCCGTTGAAATATTCGTTTGCCACGGTAACAAGCCAAACACAATCCCACCATAATATACAAACACGAGAATCGCAAAGAAGAAATCTTTTACTCTTCTCAGGAAAAAAGCGTTAGCCAGCAGCAATCCCCATAAACCAAAAATCCATCCGCTGGCACCAATATGAATAGCCGAACGTCCAAATAACCAAACTAATGTTCCGCCCACAAAGATAATAAACAAGCTGGCTATCACATAATAACGAATAGAATGGGCCATCAATAACGCACTCAATACTAATAATGCGGGGAGATTGCTGAACAAATGCCCCCAGCTACCATGTAAGAATGGAGATAATGGAATACCAATTAACCCTTGAGCGTGTCGGGGAATGATGCCGAAATGACTTAGTGCGCCACCGGTTAAAGTATCAAATAATTGGATTATGATCAGTATTGCTGCTAATCCTATTAGCATATGAAAGCGTTGTTTTAGCCCTGTTTTCACTGTGTTGTTGCCTTATGATTTATTGGAAATCAAAATGAACTTTGTCTCAATAAAGGTATTATTGTCAAAGTTGACACTACGACAACCACTATATCCCGAAAGTTTGGAATTTAACAGTTTTGATGTAAAAACTAAATTCTATTTTGACACAACCAATTCGGTTTGGTGATAAAAAACAATCATAAATAACTTATATGGACACCCACTCTTTTTATTCTCTGCTATTCATGTAGGGGGATGAATTTAAAAACGTTTTCACTTTCTCAAGCAACTGCCACATATACTGACAGCCATGATTTCGTGTCACCGTTTCATGCAAGGATTGCCACAGACGCTCAATTTTATTCAGCCGGAGAGAATAAACAGGTAAAAACAATAGGTTAAATTTAGGATGACGGGCCAACCAATCACTGACCTGTCGGCTTTTATGGATACAGTAATTATCCAAAATCAATGTGAGAGTTTCAGCATGAAAATAATGTTTTTGGTTTTTCCTAGTATCACTATAGTTTCTATTGCCCT
>NZ_JAPFCD010000071.1:0-21490 GCF_026153155.1 Photorhabdus aballayi
ATTGAGTTTTCAATATGATGCGTTCAAAAGACATAATCATAGTATTTATACGACTAACAGCGATAAAGCCACTCTTGAATATACAGACCCCATGCGTGGCAGTATGACTGGTGGTCCAAACGAACGAGGTAGCTTAGGGGAAAATAAATCCATTGGGATGAATGGTGATAATGAAACACGTCCAAGAAATGTGGCATTTAATTACATTATAAGGACCGCCTAATAAGTAAATCTGTACTGGAAAAAAAATAATATGGCTATCAGCATCTTTTCAGATGTTGAATATAAATGGCTTAGATATTTATCTGATCATACAATTTCATGTTTTTATTTCTATCCATTATATAAAAACAATTAACCTCCTAAGTTATAAGGACATTTTATTATGATTTTTCCGAGCTAAACTATCATTAAAATAGATTTCCAGAAATTATTTTTACAATAATTTAATACACTAATTATAAAATAAAATTATTTAATTTTAGGAGGAAACATGAACCCAAAAAATGATTTCAAAGCTTTTTCCATTAGTAATAATGCTAATGTAGTCAGTCAAGAAGCCTATGAAGAAAGCCCAAATTTGAAGACTGGATTTCCACCAGAAAATATTACTACTCATTTACTAAACAAAGTATTACGTCAATCGTCAACCATATCCTCTGTCGTCACTAATTTTATCATGACACAATCTGGCAATGATGTTTTGGACGATGGTAATATCGCCAACCTCACAACACTATTAAATAGAGCATTAGAACAAAAAATTACAACAACAGTGCCAAGCGCCTCATTAACACAACAAGGCGTTATTCAACTCACAGATAAAACAGGTAACAGTAATACCCTTGCGGCAACGCAGAAGCTTGTTGCTGATGTAAACGATAACGCTAATAACCGGCTAGCAAAAAACCAAAACGGTGCCGATATTCTTGATAAAAATGCATTTGTGAAAAATCTTGGCTTAATCGAAACCATTATCAACACTCAATATCCTGTAGGAATTGTGATTTGGTTCGCTCAAAACAAAAACCCCAATGTACTATTTCCGGGCACTACCTGGGAATATATTGGTGAAAATAAAACAGTTCGGTTAGCTAACGCCGATGGTTCCGATCTTTTATCAACCGGCGGTAACGATTCGATAAGTCTGACGGCAGCACAAATGCCAGCACATAATCATACATTTTCTGGGATAACGAGCACATTTGATTATGGCACTAAAGCTACCAATGTCACTGGAGATCACTATCATGATAGCAGTTGGGGTGAATACACGGGTGGACGTTATGGTCATTACGACGACTCTAGAAACAATCAGGGGTCACACGCTACAGATTGGGATAATGCCAAATTCAATACCAGCACTAATGGAGCCCACGCTCATACGGTACCAATAGGAGCACACAACCATACAATTTCAGGTAATACCGGAGATGCGGGCGCCAATGCAGCGATTACAATTACCAATTCATATATTAAGTTGATGGGATGGTATCGCAAGGCATAAGGGCACTGCATCTCCCAGACCGCTGACAAACCTCACGCAACTAACTGTCTCTTAATCATAAATCTGACTTAAGAGACAGTGACAACTCGTTCTACTCAAGGAAAAATTATCATTTATATACTTTACAGCGTACCTAATCCTGAACGTTTCGTCTCTTCTAACCATCAAATATTGCCAGATTCCAGTAAACCTAATCACTACCACTTTTCATTATCAAAATCTCCAAGGCTATTAGATTATTGATAAACCGGGAACAAATCATGATAGGATAGAAATGCGGCAATAAATATCCGTTAAAAAAGGGTTAGCTGATTCGCTAGGGCATAGCGATTGTGTAAAACGTTCCCCCTGTCGTTCCTCTTATAGTTGACAACGGTTATAGTTGACAACGGTCAATAGGCACTACAGCGAAAAGTATCATGATAAGTTGATACGGGTCACAAAAAGCTCCCACGGTAGTCGCTTGCGACTTTGCAACGGGGCAAGTTACAAGAGTAATCTATAAACAGCCTTGATAGTTGGATTGCCGAAGAGTTTTTTTACTCGTTTTATAGGATAATTAATAGATTATTGATTATTTTTATATAACCAATACCAATACTCACAGGTCAACGGAGTAACACATGTCCAGACGGCTCAGAAGAACTAAGATTGTTACTACACTTGGTCCGGCTACCGACCGCGATAATAATCTTGAAAAGATTATTGCTGCGGGTGCAAACGTAGTCCGCCTTAACTTTTCCCACGGTACCGCCGAAGATCATCTCCAGCGAGCCAACAAAGTCCGCGAGATTGCAGCCCGACTCGGGTGCCATGTCGCTATTCTTGGCGATCTTCAAGGACCTAAAATCCGTGTATCAACGTTTAAAGAGGGCAAGATTTTCCTGAATGTCGGAGATAAATTTCTGCTTGATGCCAATCTTGGTAAAGGCGAAGGTGATAAGGAGAAAGTCGGTATCGACTACAAAGGATTACCCACAGATGTTGTACCGGGTGATATTTTGTTGCTGGATGATGGGCGTGTTCAACTCAAAGTATTAGAAGTTCAGGGAATGAGAGTATTCACTGAAGTCACTGTAGGCGGCCCGCTATCTAACAATAAAGGCATCAACAAACTGGGTGGTGGATTATCTGCGGAAGCGCTAACTGAGAAAGATAAAGAAGATATTATTACGGCGGCCAGAATCGGCGTTGATTACCTTGCCGTCTCTTTCCCCCGCACCGGAGAAGATCTTAATTACGCTCGCCGTCTGGCGCGAGACGCAGGCTGTGAAACGCAGATCGTGGCAAAAGTTGAACGCGCAGAAGCCGTTAGCAGTGATAAAACCATTGATGAAATCATTCTGGCTTCTGATGTCGTCATGGTTGCTCGTGGTGACCTTGGCGTAGAAATCGGCGATCCAGAGTTGGTTGGCGTTCAGAAAAAACTAATTCGCCGTGCCCGCCAACTGAATCGTGTAGTTATTACCGCGACCCAGATGATGGAGTCAATGATCACCAATCCAATGCCTACCCGCGCAGAAGTGATGGATGTGGCAAACGCCGTTCTTGATGGCACTGACGCCGTGATGCTTTCCGCTGAAACCGCAGCGGGCCAATACCCTGCCGAAACGGTCGCCGCAATGGCGCGAGTCTGTCTCGGAGCAGAAAAAATGCCAGGCCTTAACGTATCAAAACATCGGCTAGACACAACTTTTGACAGTATCGAAGAAGCCATTGCGATGTCTACCATGTACGCGGCAAACCACCTAAATGGGGTTAAAGCCATTATTGCAATGACCGAATCAGGCCGCACCACTCGTATCATGTCTCGCATCAGTTCTGGTCTTCCCATATTCTCCATGTCCCGTCATGAGAAAACGCTAAACCAAACAGCACTTTACCGGGGCGTTACACCGGTTTATTGCAGCAGTCATACTGATGGTATAACAGCAGCCAATGAAGCGGTTAACCGTCTACGTGATAAAGGTTATCTGGTTTCCGGCGACCTTGTTCTGGTTACGCAGGGTGATCAGATGGGGACAATTGGCAGTACTAACACCTGCCGTATTCTTGAAGTGGAATAAAGCGTTACAACACTTTAGCGCCAAATTTTCGACAATTTAGATAAATAAGAAGACTGGCGCGTTTCACTTACCAACAACGACCCGACGGTAAAAATAAATTCTTACCGTCTCTATTTCACTCAACTAATTGATTAATAATAATATCACAAGGGTTGAATAAAATGATTAGCATGATAAATATCTATAAATCATATAAAAACCAAATTTATCCAAACTTCACCCCCCTAATATGCCCAATATTAGGGGGACGATAAAAACTTTCAAACCGTGATAATGACTTTATATCTTTGCGACGAAAATCACAGGTCTTCTCTCCCATATGGCCCAATATCACCCGCTTTTCGAGTCTTAAGTAATTTAAGTATCCAGGTATATTGTTCCGGGTTCGGTCGTACCAATTGCTCCAATTCTTCATTCATTCGACGAGCAATAAAAGCGTCATCTTTGCCATCAATATCATTCATTGGTGGACGAATATAAATATCAAGTTGATGGGTGCGATAATTATAAACCGGAAACAACGGCACAATATCGGCACGACAAACCTTCATCAATCGCCCAATAGCCGGCAATGTCGCTTTATAAGTTGCGAAAAAATCGACAAACTCACTGTGTTCCTCACCATGATCTTGATCAGGTAGATAATATCCCCAGAAACCCTGGCGAATAGTAGCAATAAACGGTTTAATTCCAGCGTCACGAGAATGTAAACGACCGCCAAAGTGACAGCGAGCTTTATTCCACAGATAATCTGATACCGGGTTGCTCTGATGATGGAACATGCCTGACACTTTCAATCCCCTCTCAGACAGTAACATGGCAGGAATATCCACCGCCCAACCATGAGGCACCATGAAAATAACGTTCTTTCCCTGCGCTTTCAGTTGAAGAATAATCTCTTCACCATGCCACTGTGTCCGGCTTAAAGTTGATTTTGCGCCACGTAAACAAAGTTCAGCCAACATAACAAAAGGTTGAGGTGCAGTAGAAAACATCTCATCAATCAATGCTTCGCGCTGTTGCTCCGTCAGTTCCGGCATACAGTAACATAAATTTATTCTTGCTCTGCGACGTGCCCCTTTCGCAAACTTACCCGCCAACCAACCTATTTTAGCCAACAGAGGATCACGCACTTTAACCGGCAAGTAAGCCAGCCCAGCCAACACACCAACGCCTAGCCATAATCCCCAGTAGCGAGGATGCAGGTAGGATTTATGAAATGTCGGCACATAACCCACTTTACTGTCTGTATCTGTTTCTTTATACATTGAGCTAACTCTTTTAAAACCAAAAGATCATTGTTCATTTCATATGTACAAGGGGTTATATCAACGATATCAACACACCTTTTTCTGAACATAAATAAAACGACAGCGGATGATAGCAATCATCCGCTTTAAAGTCTGTTACTAATGAACAATTACACTCAATCTAACAGAAGCTGAGGCGTTATCTCTTTTACCGTTGCCAGAAATTCTGTGCGTTCTTTACCACTTAAACCACCAGAACGCGGCAATTTCGCCGTTAATGGGTTTACCGCCTGCTGATTGATCCAGAATTCATAATGCAAATGTGGGCCCGTAGAACGACCGGTGCTACCGGACAACGCAATACGATCACCCCGTTTTATCTTCTGCCCTGGTTTCACCAACAGCTTTCTCAAGTGCATATAACGCGTGGTATATTGGCGGCCATGACGAATGGCGATAAAGTTACCTGCTGCTCCGTTATATTTGGAGACAATCACCTCACCGTCACCCACCGCCAAAACAGGCGTTCCCACCGGCATAGCAAAATCCACCCCTTTGTGTGGCGCAACCCGACCGGTAACTGGATTCACGCGCCGAGGATTAAATTGGGAAGATACCCGAAATTGCTTGGTAGTTGGAAAACGCAAAAATCCGCGCTCCAGACCGGAACCTTGACGATCATAAAAACGCCCATCTTCCGCCCGGATAGCATAATAATCTTTACCACCACTATTTAGGCGAACACCAAGTAATTGACTCTGTTCACTGTGACCATCCAACATTTCACGAGACAGTAATACAGAGAAACGATCGCCTTCATGTAATTTACGCAAATCAATTTGCCATTGCAGCGCCTTGGTGACTTCACGTGCTTCACTACTGGTTAAACCGGCATTTAAGGCGCTGCTGGTAAAGTTACTATCAACAACGCCAACGACGACGCTGTTCTTCCACTCCCCTTTCTGAAACTCTTTGGTTTCTTTAAACAAATCGTCTTCACGGGTATAAATGCGCGTTTCACGGCGGGAAACACCCCAAGTCAGCGTTTGCAAGTCACCCGCTTCATTTACTGTCCATGACAATGGCTGGCCGATGTTCAGCCCCCGTAACGCTTTATGCTGACTCGCGAGTAACGCCACATCAGAAGAGTCGATGCCAAATTGGGTCAGAATATTACTGAGAGTGTCACCGTCGGAGACAATATATTCATGCGGAGTTTGAACCGTAACCTCTGAGGTCGTCTCTTCATCAGGAATGCCCTCATCCGGTAGCTGCTCACTGCTATCTGCAATAATCTCATCACTATCTACGGGAGGATTGATGGCAATGCTGCCGACTGTTGTTTCTTCTTGTTGTTCATGATGATAAGCAATAGGTTGCCACATAGTGACAACCAATGTTGCTACAGTCAGCGAACCCAACATAATTTTATGTGGTCGCGGTAACTCCTTATACACCAGAACGATAGTTTTAACTATCTGTTGCACTCATTGAATTCCTTATTACTCTAATTCAGGCAACCCATGTACTGTTCCGACAACTGAGTTATAAATTTCATATAGCTGTCTTTATCCAATACGATGCGGCTTCCTAACGGGTCCAAGGTGCCCATACGCACTCCCGTATCCTTAGCCACAGCATTAATAACGGTCGGCCTGAATTGTGGCTCAGCAAAAATACAAATTGCTTTCTGCTCAACCAATTGTGTTCGTATATGATGTAATTTTTGTGCGCCAGGTTGTATTTCAGGATTAATCGTAAAATGCCCTAATGGAGTCAGGCCATAATGTCGCTCAAAATAGCCATAAGCATCGTGAAAAACGAAATACCCCTTACCACGTACCAGCTTAAGAATATTAGCAATATTTTTGTCAGTTTGCGCAAGTTGGACATTGAATTTACGTAGGTTTACGTCCAGTGCCGTTTTTTTATGCGGATAGCGCGCCAATAATTGGTCATGAATCCCCTGTGCAACCTGTTTTGCTATTTCTGGTGATAACCAGATGTGCATATTATATTCACCATGAGAATGATGTTCATGACCTTCTTCATGTTTATGCTGATCCGGTTCGGATAAATCTTCATCATTTCTCAGCAATAATGGCTTAATCGTTGGCAATTGTGCTAAAACTAGCTGTTTATTTTGTGAAACTTTGGCTAACGGTTTAGACAAAAAGATTTCCATCTCAGGTCCAACCCATACAACTAAATCTGCCTGGTTAATTCTCTTAAGATCGGACGGTTTCAACGCATAATCATGCGGCGATGCCCCATCAGGTAACAGTACCTGCGTATTAGTTACACCATCAGTTATTGCCGCCGCAATAAAACCTAACGGACGAATTGATGTCACAACATCAGCATTAGCCGATTGTATCGTTCCTGACATGAAAACAGCAGTAATCGCGACCTTACAGAGAAACTTGTGCGCTAGTTTATATGATTTGTGTAACATAATGTAAATATCTCGTGGACAGAAACAAGAATTGTTATATTATAACATCTCAATGTTCACGCAAGATATATTTAGCATGCCAACACTCATCACTTTAAAAAATGTTGCTGTTACCTTCGACAATCGTCAGGTATTAAACAATATCTCTCTTCGTTTACAACGAAGGAATATTCTGACTTTGCTAGGTCCCAATGGTGCCGGTAAATCAACTTTAGTTCGTGTTGTTTTGGGGCTTGTCGAACCATCATCCGGCACAATTGAACATACCGCTGGATTGAGAATCGGCTATGTTCCACAGAAATTGCATCTTGACCCCACTCTGCCATTAACAGTCAAACGCTTTATGATGCTAAAACCCAGTGTAAAATCTACCGATATATTGCCAGCACTTGAGCGAGTGAATGCTGCTCATCTATTAGAGCAACCCATGCAAAAATTATCCGGCGGGGAAAACCAACGGGTTTTATTAGCCAGAGCGCTATTAAATCATCCGCAATTATTAGTCCTTGATGAACCAACACAAGGAGTCGATGTTAATGGTCAATTAGCACTTTATGATCTAATCAATCAAATTAGAACCGAATTGCATTGTGCTGTATTGATGGTATCCCATGATTTACATCTGGTTATGGCGAAAACAGACGAAGTTTTATGTCTTAATCAACATATTTGCTGCTCCGGCACACCTGAAGTTGTTTCAACTCACCCTGAATTTATCGCTATGTTTGGTCATCATGGCGCTGAACAATTAGCAATATATCACCATCAACACGATCACCACCATGATATGAAAGGGAAAATTGTCTTGGAAAATAACAGGGAATGCCGCTCATGATTGAATTATTATTCCCCGGTTGGTTGGCTGGCGTGTTATTGTCTATTGCTGCCGGGCCATTAGGTTCATTTGTTGTCTGGCGCAGAATGTCCTATTTTGGCGATACTCTGGCTCATGCTTCATTGCTGGGCGTTGCTTTCGGATTATTGCTAAATATTAGCCCTTTTTACGCGATTATCGCTGTCACTTTGATACTAGCAATTATGCTGGTTTGGCTGGAGAAACGCCCTCAACTGGCAATCGATACTTTATTGGGGATTATGGCTCACAGCGCACTATCATTAGGGCTGGTCGTTGTCAGTTTAATGTCTAATGTGCGCGTTGATTTGATGGCTTATTTGTTTGGCGATTTGTTGTCAGTCACCTATGAAGATATTTGGTTGATTGCCATCGGCGTCGCCATTGTCACCACACTTCTGTTCTGGCGATGGAACGCTCTGCTCTCTATCACCGTCAGTCAGGAAATGGCTTTTGTGGATGGCATCAAAATACAGCGGTTAAGGGTACTGTTAATGCTGGTAACAGCGTTGACAATCGGCTTGGCAATGAAGTTTGTCGGCGCACTAATTATCACCTCCCTGCTCATTATCCCGGCAGCCACTGCTCGCCGTTTCGCCCGTACACCGGAGCAAATGGCCGGTATTGCTATTGCGGTTGGTATGCTTGCCGTTACCGGCGGATTAGCATTCTCCGCCATTTACGACACACCAGCAGGGCCCTCTGTCGTGTTATGTGCTGCGGTGATGTTTATTATTAGCCTGCTCAGTAAAGCAAAAAGTTGATCCTCTGAGTGGGTATAACCCAGTTATCAGAAGAACGGGATAGGTTTCCCTTGTGATAGGTTCCCCTTGTGATAGGTTTCCCTTGTAAGAGTACCCATCCCGATTTTTCAGGTAATTAAACAGCTCATTCCTGATCTCTGACTATGCCAAAATGACGATAAGCATGTTCGGTGGCAATTCGTCCACGGGAAGTACGTTGAATAAAACCCTGTTGGATTAGAAAGGGTTCCAGCACATCCTCAATCGTTTCCCGCTCTTCACCAATGGCAGCGGCAAGGTTATCTACCCCAACCGGCCCGCCCATAAATTTATCAATGATAGCAACCAGTAATTTACGATCCAGATAATCAAAACCGGCAGCATCTACGCTCAACATATCCAACGCTCTGGCGGCAATATCGCCATCAATCGCGCCATTCCCCTTCACTTGAGCAAAATCACGCACCCGGCGTAGTAAACGGTTCGTAATCCTCGGCGTTCCACGTGAACGCATGGCGACCTGCCGGGCGCCATCGTCAGTAATCTCTACCCCCATAAAACGGGCACTGCGGGAGACGATACTTTGCAAATCGTCCACATTATAAAATTCAAGGCGCTGCACGATACCGAACCGATCACGCAGCGGAGAAGTCAAAGAACCTGCACGAGTAGTAGCCCCAATCAGAGTAAAAGGAGGCAAATCAATTTTGATCGAACGGGCTGCCGGCCCCTCGCCAATCATAATATCCAGTTGATAATCTTCCATTGCTGGATAGAGAATTTCTTCCACCACCGGCGACAAGCGGTGAATTTCATCGATAAACAACACATCATGCGGTTCAAGATTGGTCAACATTGCCGCCAGATCGCCCGCCTTTTCTAAAACCGGGCCAGAAGTTGTGCGAAGATTGACCCCCATCTCATTGGCAACAATATTCGCCAGCGTTGTTTTCCCCAATCCCGGCGGACCAAAAATCAGCAGATGGTCAAGAGCATCACCACGCTGTCTGGCTGCCTGAATAAAAATCTCCATCTGCTCACAGACTTGCGGCTGCCCAACATATTCAGATAACAATTTAGGTCTGATTGCGCGGTCAATCGCTTCATCGTCTTGCAAAACTTCCGCAGAAACCAGACGGTCAGCTTCAATCATGGCTTACCCCTGTAACTTAAAGAGCGGCGCGAAGTGCTTCGCGGATAAGTGTTTCACAATCAGCACCCGGTTTAGCGACTTTACTTACCATGCGGCTAGCCTCTTGTGGCTTGTAACCCAGAGAAACTAATGCCGCAGCGGCTTCTGCTTCGCTATCAGCGTCAGAAGTTGTCTGTTTGGCCGTTGCCGGCAAATTAATATCACTGCTCTGATTGAAGAGATCGCCATTAAGCCCTTTAAAGCGATCTTTCATTTCAACCACCAGCCGTTCAGCGGTTTTCTTACCCACACCCGGTAGTTTAATCAAAGAAGCGATCGCCTCTTGTTCAATAGCAGAAACAAATTGCTGCGCAGACATGCCCGAAAGAATAGCCAACGCCAATTTAGGCCCTACGCCATTCACTTTAATTAATTCACGGAATAGCGCCCGTTCCTGCTTATCATTAAAACCATAAAGTAATTGCGCATCTTCACGCACAACAAAGTGAGTAAACAGAACAGCTTCCTGTCCGGCATCAGGCAATTCATAAAAACAGGTCATTGGCATATGGATTTCATAACCAACGCCATTCGTTTCCAGTAAAACCAAGGGTGGTTGTTTTTCCAACACAATTCCTCTGAGACGCCCTATCACTCGTTTACCCCCTAAAAATAAAACTGATTGTTCTGCTTATGGTTATAACATAAAAAAAGCTGGATGCATATCCAGCCGTTATCTTAAACGTCCACGCGCCAAGATTAATCTGGGATCGCCAACCCGCAAAAGATTCTGATTAAAGTGACAATGGGTTATCGCAATAGCCAATGCATCTGCCGCATCCGATTGCGGGTTAGCAGACAATTTCAGCACCGAGCGTACCATGTGCTGAACCTGACTTTTTTCAGCCGCCCCGGTTCCGACAACCGTTTGTTTCACCTGCCGAGCAGCATATTCAAAAACCGGTACCGATTGATTGACGGCGGCAAGAATCGCCACTCCCCGCGCTTGCCCTAATTTCAGCGCTGAATCGGCGTTTTTTGCCATAAAGACCTGCTCGATGGCAAAAGCATCTGGTTGAAATTGCATAATAATTTCAAGGATACCCGCATATATACGCTGTAACCGGCTAGGCAGATCATCAACTTTCGTTCGGATACAACCACTACCAAGGTAGCTCAAATGACGCCCCTGCTGACGGATCACACCATAGCCAGTGACGCGGGAACCTGGGTCGATACCTAAGATAATCGCCATATTCTGTTTATTCGCCTTTGATTATCACCTTTAATAAAGGAGACAAAAACGTTAGAGAAAGTGAGCTGCGCCACAGCCCACTTTCTCTACGCTGTACAACCCAATTGAAATTACAGCAAAGCAGCAACTTCATCAGAGATTTCACCGTTATGGTAAACCTCTTGTACATCGTCTGAATCTTCCAACATATCAATCAAGCGCAATAATTTAGGTGCGGTTTCCGCATCCAATTCCGCTTTAGTGGAAGGGATCATCGAAACTTCTGCTGATTCAGCCACAAAACCCGCTGCATCTAATGCATCTTTCACGTCACCAAAGGTTTCTGGTGTAGTGTAAACATCAATCGCGCCATCATCATAGATTTCTACATCATCAGCACCGGCTTCCAACGCCGCTTCCATAACCACATCTTCATCCAGTCCTGGCGCGTAAGAAATCACCCCTTTCTTGGTGAATAAATAAGCAACCGAGCCATCAGTGCCCAGATTACCACCGGTTTTAGTGAAAGCATGACGAACGTCAGAAACAGTACGATTACGGTTGTCGCTCAGGCACTCAACCATCACCGCCGTTCCCCCCGGACCATAACCTTCATAAATGATGGTTTCCATGTTATCCGCGTCATCGTTGCCGAC
Source organism: Photorhabdus aballayi (assembly GCF_026153155.1). NCBI lineage: Bacteria > Pseudomonadati > Pseudomonadota > Gammaproteobacteria > Enterobacterales > Morganellaceae > Photorhabdus > Photorhabdus aballayi. The sequence continues at coordinate 11,897 of NZ_JAPFCD010000071.1, forward strand.
ACCACGGGCGATAGCGCGGTTCAACGTATCGCGGGTCATGTTGTTGGACAGTGCCTTATCAATCGCGGCACGCAGACGTGGGTTAGATGCCGGATCTCCACCACCCAGACGGGCTGCCGTTACCAGCTCCCGGATAATTTTGGTGAAAATCTTACCGCGTTTCGCATCCTGCGCAGCTTTGCGGTGCTTGGTGTTGGCCCATTTACTATGACCTGCCATAAGGTTCTCCGATAAAACGTCTAATAAACTTATTCAATAACAAATTCTTCAATCGCCTGCCGATTGCTCCACGACTTAGTGAGCTTGACTGCTTTATTCGCATCCAGCCACTGGTAAGCCTGATGTTCAGTCAACAGGCATTCTCGCTCTTCAGGCAATGCCAGACAGAACCAGTACTCTTTATTACGGGTGACTCCTGGAGCATAGCGATGGCGCAAGTGGGTAAAAATCTCAAAATAGAGAGAACGTCGGCAATCTATCAATTCAAGATTTTCACCTATGATATCAATACCAACTTCTTCTTGCACTTCGCGCAATGCTGTCTCACGCGGCGTTTCGTCTCCATCAAGGCTGCCAGTCACCGACTGCCAAAAGCCAGGATCGTCCCGCCGCTGTAACATCAGCACCCGTCGGCTGGAAAACGCATAAATAACCACCAGCACAGACTCAGGGCGCTTATAAACCATTATTCACTCTCTTTTCTAGCAACAACAGAGATTGATAACTCTTCAAGTGCCGACGAATTGGCATAACTTGGCGCTTCCGTCATTAAACAAGCGGCCGCGGTGGTTTTAGGGAATGCGATAACATCACGGATGTTATCCGTCCCTGTCAACAACATCACCAGACGGTCAAGACCAAATGCCAAACCTGCATGGGGCGGCGTACCAAATTTCAATGCATCCAGCAAGAAGCCAAATTTCTCCTGCTGCTCCTGCTCATCAATACCCAGAATACGGAACACCGCCTGTTGCATTTCATTACGGTGAATACGCACCGAGCCGCCACCCACTTCGTAGCCGTTAATCACCATATCGTAAGCATTGGCAATGGCCGAAACTGGATCTTGTTCCAATTCCTCCGCTGACATATTACACGGTGAAGTAAATGGATGGTGCATGGCGGTCAGACCACCTTCCCCATCATCTTCGAACATTGGGAAGTCGATAACCCACAGTGGCCGCCAGCTATCTAATTTTGTCAGGTTCAGATCGCGCCCTAATTTCAGACGCAACGCTCCCAAGGCATCAGTGACCACTTTTACACTGCCAGCACCGAAGAACAAAATATCGCCATCCTGTGCATCAGTACGAGAAAGCAGGCTTTCAATCACTTCTGCATTCAGAAATTTGGCTATCGGACTTTGAACCCCTTCCAGACCGGCAGCACGTGCATTGACTTTTATCCACGCCAGCCCTTTTGCGCCATAAATCCCAACAAATTTGCCATATTCATCAATCTGCTTACGGCTAAGTTCAGCACCACCGGGTACCCGAATTACGGCTACGCGGCCTTTACTGTCATTCGCCGGTTCAGCAAAAACACTAAATTCCACATCTTTAACCAGATCAGCAACATCCACCAACTCCAATGGGTTACGCAGATCAGGCTTATCGGAGCCGAAACGACGCATCACTTCAGCAAACGTCATCACCGGGAAATGCCCCAGATCAACACCTTCAATTTCAAGCCACAATTCGCGGATCATCATTTCCATCATTTCCCTTACCTGCTCGGCAGTCATAAAGGAAGTTTCCACGTCGATCTGGGTGAATTCCGGCTGGCGATCTGCACGTAAGTCTTCATCACGGAAACATTTAACAATTTGATAATAACGGTCAAAACCGGACATCATCAGCAATTGTTTAAATAACTGCGGGGATTGAGGCAAGGCATAAAATTTGCCTTTATGAACACGACTTGGCACCAAATAATCACGGGCGCCTTCGGGGGTTGCCTTAGTCAACATTGGCGTTTCAATATCTAGGAAACCCTGATTATCCATGAAACGACGAACAAAACTGGTAATTTTAGCGCGTGTTTTTAGGCGATTTGCCATTTCAGGCCGGCGCAGATCAATATAGCGATATTTCAGACGCTGCTCTTCACTGTTCGTCTGGTTGCTATCCAAAGGCAGAGGTTCGGAACGGTTGATGATATTTAAACTTTCCGCAAAAACCTCTATTTCACCGGTAGCCATATCTTTGTTGATTTGGCTGTCAGGACGGGCGCGTACAGTACCGGTGATTTGAATACAGAATTCATTACGCAGTTCAGCAGCCAGAGAAAATGCGGCTTGCTGATCCGGGTCAAAAAATACCTGAACTATCCCTTCACGATCACGCATATCAATAAAAATCAAGCCACCCAGATCACGGCGGCGGTTTACCCAACCACAAAGAGTCACCTTCTGGCCTTCATGGGTCAGATTCAACTGCCCACAATAATCAGTACGCATACAATATCCTTTTACTCGGCTGTTGTGCTGTTGCTGCGGAAAAAAGGTCGTCATTATAATAGAAATTCTACTCAGAGATAAGGGCAGGCAATATCCCGATGCTATACCATTGCTTGATGTCTGATAATCAGGCAATTTGTTTTCAATTCCCATCTATTTATAGCGACAGTTTTATTTTTGCGGTTTATCATAACTTAATTGGCCAATTTCGGTTAGGCAATGGAGTTAAAAATGGTTAGCTCGCTTTATGTTGTGTTGGGCGCACTATTATTGATTAAGCTGTCTTTTGATGTGGTTAAGTTAAGGACGCAATATCGTGTCTCATATGGAGATGGTGGTTTTTACGAACTACAAACAGCGATCCGCATCCACGGTAATGCTGTGGAATATATTCCCATCTCTATGTTATTGCTGGTCATGATGGAGATGAACGGCTCAAATGTCTGGATGATACATGTCTGTGGTTTGATTCTGCTCACCGGCAGAATCTTGCATTATTATGGCCTGCACCACCGTGAGCTCCGCCGGCGGCGTTCAGGCATGGTAGCGACTTATCTTTCAATCGTATTAATGGTGATGACGAATATTTACTACCTGCCTTGGGAACAGATATTTTCTCTCTACTAACGAAACAAATAGCACTGGCACTAAAATAATAGGCAGCAAACCTGGCTGCCTATTATTCTAACCATAGCTGTTTCCCATGTAAGGAAGACTTTCCAACGTTGATATGCAAAGCGAACAAGTGTTGTTTTTTTACCTCTCATTGGCGAGAGTATAAACCGCATCTCCGGCCCGTTTACCAATAGCAATTACCAGCAAGATAATCTTATTGTCATTCACTTCATAAAATAAGCGGTAGCCAGAAGACCTCAATTTAATTTTGTATCGGTTCGCTCGCCCACTTAATCTTGCTGACGGCACATGAGGGTTTTCTAAGCGTTCAGCCAATTTTTTCTTTAGCTGCTCCTTAATTGGATAACCTAACCTCTTCCACTCTTTTAAGGCCCGCTTTTCAAATTGCAGACTATAGATCATCTAGGTTCACACTAACAAATTCAGCATTTTCTAAACGTTCATCTGCAATTTTGTTTAGTGCGGCATCCTCTGCTAACTCCTGATAGTAGGAGAATAATTCAGGAGGCACACAATAAAACGCAGGTTCATTCCGATTCAGGATTGCAACCGCCTCACCTTCCCCCTGCAAATATGTCCCCATTGGATTACGTTTCAAATCGGTAATACTTGCCGCTAAGTTTGTTAAGATTTGATATGCCATACGCCACCTCACTCTTTTACGTAAGCAAACAATAGGTCATTTAAAAGTGCTTTTCAATGCATCTTTACTTGTTTATATAAAACCCAAAGCTCCCCTAACGCTGATTGACTCATGAAATCAAGAATTGATCGCGCCATGATATGATTTGTGTGCAACACCCAAATTCCTCAAATACTTCCATTATTCACTACTTTTAAACACAAAGAAAATTGGTTCAAGGTCAAGCTTTACATCTGTTAGAATGCCACCTTCTATTTTTTCTGATAATTAATGCTGTTATGTCAAATCAAGATCCTCACCATCAAAGGGATAGCCTGTTTGCCACGCCCATTGCCAATCTGGGAGACTGGCATTTCGATGAACGGGTAGCCGAAGTTTTCCCTGATATGATCCAACGCTCCGTGCCAGGTTATTCAAATATTGTTTCTATGATTGGTATGCTGGCCGGTCGTTTCGTGACATCAAACAGTCAAATTTATGACCTGGGTTGTTCTCTAGGCGCATCAACTCTGGCAATACGCCGCAATATTGCCGCTGAAAACTGCAAAATTATCGCCGTTGATAATTCCCCGGCAATGGTAGAACGCTGTCGTCGCCATATTAACGCTTTCCGGGCACAGACACCGGTTGAAGTCATTGAAGCCGATATTCTTGATATCGATATTCAACACGCTTCGATGGTCATACTGAATTTCACTTTACAATTCCTCAACCCGCAAGATAGACAAGGTTTACTAAACCGGATTTATCAAGGATTGCGTCCCGGCGGCGTTTTAGTTTTATCAGAGAAATTCAGCTTTGAAGATCAACAAATTGGTGAGTTGCTGTTTAATATGCACCACGATTTTAAGCGTGCTAATGGATATAGCGAACTGGAAATCAGCCAGAAACGCAGCATGCTTGAAAATGTGATGTTGACCGATTCTGTGGAAGCACATAAATCTCGTCTCCATCAATCCGGTTTTAACCATGTTGAAGTCTGGTTTCAATGTTTCAACTTTGGTTCGCTACTCGCGATAAAAGGAGCCGACAAATGATCGATTTCGGTAATTTTTATCAACTTATTGCAAACAATAACCTCCAGCATTGGCTTAATTGCCTTCCTGCTCAACTGCATGAATGGCAAAAAGCGGCCCTGCACGGCAGTTTTAAATCATGGGTAAAAACCCTAGAAAACCTGCCCATAATTTCACCAACCCAATTAGATCTGAAAAATGGCGTGATCGCAGAACGTAATCCCCCCCTATCCGCAGGTGAAAAAGTCTGTATTACCAATATATTGCAGGTATTCATGCCGTGGCGTAAAGGCCCATTCTCTCTTTATGGTGTCAATATTGATACTGAATGGCGTTCAGACTGGAAATGGGATCGAGTATTACCTCATATTTCCCCACTAGCCGGCCGGACAATTCTTGATGTTGGTTGCGGCAGCGGCTATCACTTGTGGCGGATGGTAGGTGAAGGGGCTGAACTTGCCGTTGGTATCGATCCAACTCAACTCTTCCTCTGCCAATTTGAAGCTGTCAGAAAGTTACTTGGTAATGATCAACGCGCCCATCTTTTACCTCTGGGCATTGAACAATTACCGGCTCTGGCCGCTTTCGATACGGTCTTTTCGATGGGAGTCCTCTATCACCGCCGCTCTCCTCTTGACCATCTTTGGCAATTGAAAAACCAACTGGTGTCCGATGGTGAGCTGGTCTTGGAAAGTCTGGTTGTTGAAGGAGATGAACATACCTGTTTAATCCCCGGTGAACGTTATGCTCAAATGCGCAACGTCTACTTCATTCCTTCGGCAAAAATGTTGAAAATCTGGCTAGAGAAGTGCGGTTTTGTCGATGTGAAAATTGCCGATCAAGCGGTAACAACCACAGAAGAACAACGTCGTACAACCTGGATGAAAACTGAATCGTTATCTGATTTTCTTGATCCTACTGATAGCAGTAAGACCATTGAGGGTTATCCCGCCCCTCTGCGGGCGGTACTTATCGCCCGTAAGCCCTGATTTTGCAAACTGGCCCAACTCTGGGCCAGTTCATAATATACCCTATGGATTTCAAGATGCATCGCGACGGCAAGGGAGCGAATCCCCGGGAGCATAAATAACTATGTGACCGGGGTGAGTGAGTACAGCCAACAAAGAGGCAACTTGAAAGATAACGGGTATAGATTTTATTCAAACAAAGTCAGACTCAGCATCCCTTTCATTACCTCTACCACACCACCATCAACACAATAATGTGAAAACTCATCCACTTCATTGTCCGCGCTCATCGTCACTCCCGCTTTACGGTAGGTCATGGTAGAAGGCATAATCCGGCTTGCCGAACTGTGAACTTCCGTTAACCCGATATCGATAAATTTATGAATATTACTCATACGAACACCCGCACCGGCCATAATAATTGGCCCCTGACTGGCTTGATGCAGTTCTTTCAATAAGGGCAGTCCCAATTCAGCATTCTGTTGCTGGCCGGAAGTCAAAATTCGTTTAACACCCAGTTGAGTGAGTTGATCCAGAGCCACATAAGGATTGAAACACATATCAAATGCACGGTGAAAAGTGACGGCCATATCGCCAGACAGCGCCATCAATTGTTGCATACGGGGCAAATCAATATGCCCTTCTTCATCTAACACACCAAAAACGACGCCCACAAATCCCATATCACGGATCTGAGCAACATCATTTTTCATCACCTCAAAATCTGAGTGACCGTAGCAAAAATCACCACCTCTTGGACGTACAATGGGATGTACAGGAATAGTTAATTGCTCAATAGCCTGCTTCAATGTACCAAAACTCGGTGTTAATCCCCCTTCCGCCGGACTGGCGCATAACTCTATTCGGTCAGCACCCGCTTGTTGTGCGATTAATGCGCAACCTACGCTAAAACAACAAATTTCTAACTTTGTCATCAGAAGTTCCTTGGACACCCAGTCATTAACGAGCAATCAATGAATCTAAGCGATTCAGTAATTCAACTCACTAACTATGACACCTAATTATTGCCGATGATTTGTAGGAAATCACAAGGTCAGAACTTTTATCTGGATCACAAAGACGAAAAAGTCAATTTTGCTGACTAGTGCTCATTTTTAACAATTTCACGCAATGTAAATGGGTGAAACTTGACGATGATCTCACTATCTGTGATAGCTAAGGTGGGATTAGGCAACCGCTTTTTTCCCTTTTAAGCTGACTCAGTTTAACTATCCCCAACTTGGGTGTATATTATACTCAAGTTGGGGATAGATGGATAAGTGATGGAAGCTGTTTTTATTGAACTACCACCTTTTGAACGTTATCGTCATAACTACCTGAGCGATGAGGAGTTTCGAACCTTCCAAAATATGTTGCTGGAAAATCCAGCAGCGGGTGACGTAATCCAACATACTGGTGGGTTACGTAAAGTGCGTTTTACCGATTCCCGAAGGAAAAAGGGAAAACGGGGCGGTATTCGGGTGATTTACTATTGGTGGGTATCTAAATCGCAATTCATGCTTTTCACTATCTACGATAAAGATGAAATGTCAGACTTAACTAAAGAACAATGCGAATCCTTGCGTAAGATGTTAGAAATGAGAAAAAAAGGAGCATAAATGAACCGTGATCTATTTGCAGAACTCAATGAAGGAATGAAAGCTTGGGAAGAAGCTAATGAAGGCAAACTCACATTGAAAACTCATAAGAGGAGGTTAAAAAATGATATCTCCATCAATCCGGATGAATTGAAATCCATCCGGAGTAAACTGAATATTTCTCAGGCTGTTTTTGCCCAGTACCTGCATACTGGTGAGACGACATACCAGAACTGGGAGCAGGGACGAGCTAAACCGAATAAACAAGCTGTGTTACTGATTAAAATGGTGGATCGCCACCCGCAGGCACTAGAATTTCTTGCCAGCCTCACATAACGATATCACTTTAATTCATGTAACCAAGCATTCACTTTTAACAATTTCACGCAATGTAAATGGGTGAAACTTGACGGTGATCTCACTATCTGTGATAGCTAAGGTGGGATTAGGCAACCGCTCCTGTTCCCCTTTCGGTTGACTCTCTTTGACAGAAAAACCTGCCGGCAAAGGTTGCGGTAATAATGCTTTTGCTGCTGTTGATAAGATCTCAGGCGCTACGGGCAGCACCAGTTCCACATGTTCCCATCCCTGATGCAAGTAAGTTTTCTTGCCAGGATAAGGCAATTCAACACAATCAATTTGCCAATTAAGCACCGCGATTGGGTGTTCTAAATCAAACAAGCAGATTGGACGTCCATTAATGAGACTTTCTGACATCAAATTACCACATTGCGAAAAACCTTTACGCCAGCGCTCCGCTACAGATATATCGTGGCAACGTAGGGAGATATGATCAGCTTGATATTGCTCAACATTCAAATTAAGCCGCTGTTTGAATCGCGCCAATTTTTGCTCAAATATTGCCAGATCAGCCACTAAATCCTGTAATTCAACAATAGAAGAAAAATGTGTCATATTATCCCAGTTAAGATGCTATAGATTGGTCACTTCCCTTGGCCCCAAACAGCCTAAGAGTTTTAATGGCTTGCCGCCGTTTCAAACCTCGAATGATACTCTCGATTTGTAATAATTGAAATTTAATGGCGCCAACACAACCACTCTTTCAATAACCTCCATGAATTCACGAGATGGCGCACGTTCACCGTTCGTTCACCGTTAATGAGCTCATTCATTTGCGTCATGCTTTCAGTCAATCTAGCAAACAATTTACTATCCATTTTTACCACCTCTCATTTAAATCTCTCAGGATTTTCTTCTCTGATTCACTCAGATCGTCCTGTATACCTTTTTTATAAATCAACAACAATCTGATGTGTGAAACGTCCACTTTGTAGTAATAAGTAACTACTCCATGCAAGAAATATTATCTATCAATAATTTATTATAACCATTTTACACAATTTCCGCGTGGAATGAGAATTAATGGCAATTCTGGTTTCCTAACATAATTAGATTAGAAGATTAAAAATAGAATCATTCTCTTTTATTCTAATGATTCATTAGAATCATTTAAAGCCAAAAATAACCATAAATTTATCATTCCAACATGAAATTAACATTCTATAAAAAAACAAAAGTAAAAAAGCAATTGTTATATTAAATAAACCATCGATATAAAATTATTATTTTCATTAAATCAGGCCACGGCATATGATATTTATAGTTGTTTCTACTGTCAGGAAAATATAAATTTTCTTTCAGTTAAACATCTTTAAAAAAACTATTTTTATAAAACATAATTTCAGAGGTAATAGTATGTCTGATTGGTCAGGAAGTGTTCCAGCTACTGCTGTAAATGGTCAGCCCACAGGGCTTATTCTCAAACAAGGAGATACAATCTCTGTTGTTGGACATGGATGGGTGAAATATGGTTTTGGTGATACAGAATGGGCATCACCTGATGGCCCTGTACCTAATAATCCACAACCTCCATCAATAGCCACGCTGGTCGCTAAGATCGCCAACAAGAAGTTTAAAGTTGGCAATGGAGTACTTCATAAAACAGTTCCTGTAGATGGCGAATTAATACTTTTATTCAATGACACAACGGGTAATTATGGTAATAACTCACGTGAATTTCAAGTAGAAGTCATAATAGAATCTCGGTATTCCCCTCTGGAGGAAATAAGATAAAAACCGCGTGAATATATATTACCAATAAAGTAACAAACAGTCTCACAAATATAAATGCCAAGTGAAAAATCACATTATTTCACTTGGCAGATGACAACCCACAATTCCCTATCCTTATTTAACCTAACTCTACCCTATTTTTCGGATGGGAGTCCGTGGGGTACATTCATAATGTACATTG
>NZ_JAPFCD010000072.1:0-20948 GCF_026153155.1 Photorhabdus aballayi
CCTATGGATTTCAAGATGCATCGCGACGGCAAAGGAGCGAATCCCCGGGAGCATAGAGAACTATGTGACCGGGGTGAGTGAGTGCAGCCAACAAAGAGGCAACTTGAAAGATGACGGGTATAGTAGTGATTTTTTACATAGCCTTATGGTGGTCAAGTAAAACTGACCACTATTATTTTAATGATAGAACAATAGGATGAATCACTTAATATACCAGATAAAATATTAATTATATTTCGTGATAATTTGATTAATAATGTATTCTTCGTGTTACTGGTCATATTATAATTATCATCTTAAATTATTTTTCAGTTTCCTGATAATATCTTGTTTTTAATTTAGACATGATAATTTCTTCTGGTTATTTAATAATTATAAGTAATAATTGACTGCATCGTCCATAATAAAGAGAGGGTATATACCCAATGGATTTCAAGTTGCATCGCGACGGCAAGGGAACGAATCCCCGGGAGCATAGATAACTATGTGACCGGGGTGAGTGCAGCCAACAAAGAGGCAGCTTGAAAGATGACGGGTATATTTTATTGTTTAACGGTAATAGTATATATTTAACAAAGGAGTGGGCTAGAGAGTCGATATGAGGTTTAAATGGTATTCTATAAAATCGTGAATTATATTTAAACGGAGGCTATGATGGCATTATCAGAGCATACCATCGCATTGCAGGCAGATAATGGACTCTATCTAAGTCGATTCAATATAGGAAATGTTAATCACATTCAGGCTGTAAGATATACTATTGGTGCTTCTTCCCGGTATGTAGTGACGCTATTTGATGCTTATACAATGGCACTTCGGGCAGACAATGGGCTCTATTTGAGTCGGGTTTCTCTGCCTGGTGGTGATTATATTACGGCTTCAAAATTGAATATTGATGCTCATTCTACGTTTACGGTAGAAGATGTCGGCTATGATTTGATAGCACTAAAGGCAGATAACGGAAAATATCTGACCAGGCTTAAAATGAAAGGTATTCATTATATTAAGGCTGATAAAACCAATATAGACGGTTTTTGCCATTTTAAATTGATAACTCTGTTAGAGTAAATAGTGATTTTGATTGGTATTGGTTTTGTTGTGTCAGGAAAAAATCTATCACTATTTTATTTTTATCTGACGGTAATATTTTGGCAGGTAGCTAATAATAATATATCCGGCAGTAGTAAATTTGCGATAGTCTTGATACGAGACAAGCTAAGTTGTTCCGGGATGATCAGTCGGTAATAATTTGTCTGATATGTGTGATGCAGGTAGACTGCACGTTTGGTTTTATTTTGGAGTCATTTACATGAGCGAAGCAGCAAACTGGCAGCCAAGCGCACCGATCGCCAACTTGTTGAAACGAGCGACTATTTTAGCAGAAATACGGCGCTTTTTCGCAGATCGTGGGGTATTGGAAGTTGAAACGCCTGCGATGGGTCAGTTTACAGTGACTGATATTCAATTGTTTCCTTTTCAGACGGAGTTTGTTGGCCCAGGTGCTGCGGATGGTATGGCTCTTTATCTGATGACAAGCCCGGAATATCACATGAAGCGCTTGCTGGCGGCAGGAAGCGGCCCTATTTATCAGCTCGGTCGCTGCTTCCGTAATGAAGAGGCGGGGCGTTATCATAATCCTGAATTTACCATGCTGGAATGGTATCGGCCTCACTATGATATGTATCGTTTGATGAATGAAGTTGATGACTTACTTCAACAGATCCTTGACTGTGAAAATGCAGAATCACTCTCTTATCAACAGGCTTTCCTGCGTTATCTGGATATTGACCCGCTATCAGCAGAGAAAGAAAAGTTGCGTGAAGTCGCCGCCAAGTTGGATCTGAGTAATATTGCTGATGTAGAAGAAGATCGAGATACTTTATTGCAACTTTTGTTTGCTGTTGGTGTTGAACCGCATATTGGTACTGAAAAGCCAACTTTTATCTACCATTTTCCAGCTTCTCAGGCTTCTCTGGCGGAAATCAGCAAAGAAGATCATCGGGTGGCAGAGCGTTTTGAAGTCTATTTCAAAGGCGTTGAATTGGCGAATGGCTTCCGTGAGCTAACTGATAGTAATGAACAGCGTCAGCGTTTTGAACAGGATAACCGTAAACGCGCAGAGTTAGGTTTACCTGTTCGGCCGATTGATGAAAACTTGGTTGGTGCCTTGAAACAAGGGATGCCTGAGTGTGCAGGCGTGGCGCTTGGCGTCGATCGTTTGGTGATGTTAGCTTTGCGGGCTGAAAAGCTCAGTGATGTTATGGCCTTTTCGATAAGTAAAGCGTAATTATTAAAGCGATAAGAATAGGGCGCAGATTGAGGCGCCCTGTTTGCAGCTTATTTATGTTGATGATGTTTTTGCAGGAATTTCACGCCTAAGTCAGGAAAATCGGTGAATACACCGTCTACACCCGCTTGGTTATACATGATATCGAAAAGATGATCGCCGCTGGCGGCATATTTAGGCAGTTGATCAATTCGAATCGTGTATGGGTGGACTTCCAGATTATTGGTGTGAGCTTCTTTTACCAGACTAGTTAACTTAGTATTGGTTGGTGTGGAATCCTCCGCCACGATCATATGGTAATCAGGGCCGATGCCATCAGCATATTGTGCCACTTCTTTCATTGCACCTGGTTTGAACATCCAGTCATAGCTGTAATTTGTCCATTGGCCGTCTGATTGCTTTTCATAAGTTTCATTCCAGTCGGTGTAGGCGATAAGTTGAACCAGTTTCAGGTCCATGCCTAGCTTGGGTTCCAGCTCGTTTTTGATGCGTTTGAGTTCGTTGGTATCAAAACATTGCAGGTAAACTTTGTCGCTTTTCTTGGTATAACCATACTCTTTCAGCACGGCTAGCACCTTAGTGGAAATATCTTTTCCCTCTTGTTGGTGGAACCACGGCGCTTTAATTTCCGGGTAAATACCGATGCTTTTGCCGGTAGATTTATTTAATCCTTGAACAAACTCAATCTCTTCCTGAAAAGTGTGGATTCGGAAATCAGATTTCCACATCGGGAAACGATTGGCGAAGCTTTGTATCTGTTGATTATTTTTAATCTCGAAGCCTTCCGTGAATTTTAATGACTTGATTTCAGATAAGGTAAAGTCGATGGCATAGTAGCGTCCATCTTGGCGAGCACGGCCAGGGAATTTACTGGCAACGTCAGTTACGCGATCAAGATAGTGGTCGTGTAAGACTATCAGTTCATCATCTTTAGTCATGACCAGATCTTGTTCCAGATAATCAGCACCTTCGGCATAAGCCATCGCTTTGGCTGGCAGAGTGTGTTCAGGCAGATATCCACTTGCGCCTCGATGGGCGATAACAATCTTATCTGCCGCCTGGGTGATACCTGACATTGATGAGGCTAAAATAATACCTGTTATTATTGTTTTGATTGGAGTTTGCATGTGTGTTTCTCCGTTTTAGCGATGAGATGAAATCTATCTCATTAAACTGTGTGTTTGTCTGTGTTAATAATACTCACTGACATAATCTCTTAGTTTAGAGTCTGAAAAAAGCCGCAGCATATATAATGCTGCGGCTTAATTGATATTATCAGTGATATATCACAGTTTAATGACAGAGGTTAGCCATATTGTTGGGCTATTTCCTGTTTATGTTTCTTTTCGGTAATTGTGACGATTAGCAACAGAATAACGGACAAGATACTACCACCAATCATTACCATAAACCCGCTATCCCAACCGAAAAACTCAACGGTGTAACCGATGATAGCACTTGCAGCAACAGAGCCGCCTAAGTAACCAAATAAGCCGGTGAAGCCGGCGGCTGTACCTGCGGCTTTCTTTGGCGCCAGCTCAAGGGCATGTAGACCAGTCAGCATCACTGGGCCGTAGATAAGGAAGCCAATAATCAACATGCAAGCCATATCTACGGTTGGGTTACCTGGTGGGTTTAACCAGAATACGATAGTGGCGATGGTGACCAGCGTCATAAAGAACACACCGGTTGCACCACGGTTGCCTTTAAATATTTTGTCTGACATCCAACCACAGAGTAGCGTGCCTGGGATACCGGCATATTCGTACAAGAAATAAGCCCATGAAGATTTATCTAGCGCGAAATGCTTGGCTTCACGTAGATAGGTTGGCGACCAGTCAAGAACACCGTAACGTAGCAGATAAACAAATACGTTAGCCATAGCCACCATCCACAGCAGTTTGTTAGGTAACACGTACTGCATGAAAATCTGTTTAGCTGTTAACTCTTTTTCATCTTTTTCTGTGTAATCAGAAGGATAGTCGTTTTTATACTCTTCGATTGGCGGCAAGCCACAAGATTGTGGTGTGTCACGCATCAGCGCGAACGCAATCAATGCAACGAGAATTGCGGCAAAAGCTGGCATGTAAAGTGCGGCTTTCCAATCATTGAACCACGCCATACCTAACAGGAATAGCAATGGTGGTAAGCCGCCGCCAACATTATGTGAGCAGTTCCAGATAGAAACGATACCGCCACGTTCTTTCTGTGACCACCAGTGCACCATAGTACGACCACAAGGAGGCCAACCCATGCCTTGAAACCAGCCGCACAGGAACAGTAGTACAAACATAATGGCAATACTGGAAGTTGCCCAAGGTACGAAACCCATAAACAGCATGACAACAGCCGCGAGGATCAGACCCGCAGGTAAGAAGAATCGTGGGTTAGAACGGTCGGATACGGAGCCCATGATGAATTTGGAGATGCCGTATGCGATAGAAATCCCTGATAATGCGAAGCCGAGATCACCTTTGGAAAAACCTTGCTCAACCAGATAAGGCATTGCGAGTGCAAAGTTTTTCCTTACCAGATAATAAGCAGCATAACCAAAGAAAATGCCCATAAAAATTTGCCAGCGTAAGCGACGATAGACGGGATCTATCTGTTCTGTTGACAGCCGGGACCTATGAGGCGCCGGCTTGAAAATACTTAACATATTTTGCCTCCGATGGCATTTTTGATTATATAAATAGCTCGCCGGTTGACTAATGCCACCGGATGGGAAAATGAGAGGTTTTGTAAGTGGTTATTTTCCATAACGAAAATTATGATAGTTGAAATAACCCAACCTATCTGTGAAACAACCCTCAGTTGTTAAAGTTGTTTTTCCCCGGCGATAATTCTGAGTGATTTGTTAACTTTTTAAAATGTACTTTACCAATGAAATTGTGACCATTGTCACAATAACTAGCTTTACTTAGTTATCGGTGAGCGTTTTTGGTTCGTTTTTGTTCTTTATCAAACAAAAACCACAGATTTCATGCTTCCTTTATTTGTTATTCTATATGTATCCGTCCAGACGAAAGGCTCTTCTCAAATTTAGGGTGAATGGACTGCTAATCGATTTTAACGATAAACATACTGTTTTGACGGTATACCAATAATCTGCCAGACTCATAATTTATACAGTTGCATAGCTGATATACAAGTGGAGGAACCATGACGACACGTTATGACAGCGATTTTTATGGTTGGACGCAGGAGCAGGCAGACTTGCTTCGTTCCGGTGATTTTAGCCAGTTGGATACGGAAAATCTTCTTGAGGAAATTGAGGCTATGGGGCGAAGTGAGCGCAGAGAATTACGATCTCGGTTGGAAATTTTACTCGCACACTTACTGAAATGGAGATATCAGGCAGATAGCAGAGGGCGGAGTTGGGAACTAACCATTGAAGAACAGCGTGATAAGGCGATTGATTGTTTGCAAGAATCTCCCAGTTTGAAAAATAAGTTGGATGAACATTTGGAAAAAGCTTACACCGCTGCTCGTCGATTAGCAGAAAAAGAAACGCTAATTAATCGGAATATATTTCCTGAAACTTGTCCTTGGACGTTTGAGGAAATAATGGATGAAAACTTTTGGCCTGAATAGACTCGATAAATTTATTTCTTAACGCACTGATTTTGAACAGTGCGTTTTCTTATCGCTGTGGCTATACTCAAGATAATGGTGAGGTCCAAAATAGTAACGCAAAATGCCAACAGTTATAATTTCTTATCGAAGAATATAATAATTAAGTAATAATAAAGATAAAATATTAGCAAACTATTAATTTGGTTTTTTGATATGGATTTATAAAGTTTCAGTAGTGATATTGATAATTATTTCTATTTGCAGTAAATTGTGTTCTCTTTAATTTGTCAAAGAAAATTATGGAGATTTTCAATAAGGAAATAACTGTGCCAAGTAAAGACTATGGGTTAGTTGATAAAATTGTTAACGAAAATTTTAAAGGAATGCATGTAGAAACAATAACAGTAAAAATAGCACCTTCAGGTACTAAATATACTAATGCGGCAGGAGACGTTAGCAAGTCTACTTTTGGACATGTATGGGTTGAATTTCAGGGTGAATCAATCGGATGGGGCTTAGGTGATAATAAGCAAGTAGGAGGAATTGAGAACATAACTTTTAGAGACTCAATAGCATACGATAAATCAAAAATTTCCAGTGTTACATATCCAATATATTCAGAGAGTGTGGTTCATAATATGAAAGGCTACATCTCTGATTTAAAAAATGGAAATTTCTATGATTTTAAACCGAATTACAACCTCCTTACCAATAACTGTATAGGTTTTGTAAACTCAATTCTTCGAGTTTCACATTATGATAATGATAAAAATGGTATAGATTTTATTCAAGAATTACGAGGAATGAGTCCAAATGCTGTATTAGATAATCTTGAAGAAATTGTTGAAAGTCAGAAAGATACAGAAACACCACTTATTATTGATTTAACTGGAGATGGTATTATTACCATCGAGGAAAATGGTTCTATATATTTTGATCATGATAATGATGGTATTGTTGAAAGTTCAGGATGGATAGAAGCCAATAATGCATTTCTGGTATGGGATAAAAATGGAGATGGAAAAATAAATAACGGAAGTGAGTTATTCGGGAATAATTATATATTAAAAAATGGAAACAAATCAGCAAATGGGTTTGCTGCATTAGTAGATCTTGATGATAATTGTGATGGTATTTTTGATCAAAATGATAGTCTATGGAATTCATTAGAGTTATGGATTGATGCTAATAAAGATGGTATAACTGATGACGGAGAGTTGTATAAATTAAGTAAGTCAGGAATCTCAGCTATAAATCTTACATATAAAGAAAATGGATTTAAGGATATCAATGGTAACATTCATGGGTTGGAAAGTTCAGTGCTCTGGAATAATGGGAATACGACTAAGATAGTGGATGTGTTTTTTACTGTGGATAAAAACATACAGATGGAGTCACTAAATTCAAATATTGACATAATAGGGATAAATAATACTTTTAGCGAGATTATTTTATGAATAATTTTTTTGTAATAAATAAGAAATATTTTCTCTATTTAGTGTTGTTTTTTTCTTTTATTGCTCAGAGTTCAGGCATGAACATACAAGATACCCCATCGATTGTCTTCAATCATTCGGATGATTTCTTATCAGAATTTTCTATTCCAATGCCTAAAAATGAAAATGAATATCATGCGTTAATAAAGAAAGCAAATAATGGGAATGTAGATGCAAACTGGATGCTCGCTGTAATACAACAAATAGAAGGTTATCGTCAAGAAGCCAGTGAAAGATATAAGTTATCTATATCAAGAAATGATAAATATAAGTTAAGATCTATGGTTAATTTAGGGTTTATTTTAGAGGATGAAAATAAATACTCAGATGCGAGAGCGCTTTTCGAATTGGCTGGAAAAAGTGGATATTTTGAAGGCTATCGTACCATTGGAACCAATTATTTAAATGGGATCGGTGTAAATCAAGATTTTAATAAGGCAAAAGAGTATTTTAATAAAGGAAGCAAAATTGGGTGTCATGAATGCACATTTCTTATTAATAATTGGAGTGATGTTATTAAATTGAAAAAATCAGAATAGTAAATTTATATTTTGAGTTAACCTGCTAGTACTCAGTGAGATCTTTTCAGGAAGAAAAATTTGGGAAGGCGGAGTTCTTAATATGGCGACAGGTTCTGTTTGATGAACGAAATTTTGTTAAAAAAATGGTTAGATAAAAAATCGGTTTTTTATCAACAATTTGAGCGGACAATTTGCCCGCTCCTGTTAAACTTAATACAGCCAGTCGCGTCCCATCCGGTCAGCAGCCATAATAGCGGCATATACTTTTTCCGGTGTCACTTCAAAAGGCATGTTGTGAATGGTTTCGCCTGTAGCACAACTCGCTGTTGCCACTGTCATTACTTTTTCTTGCAGTTTTTCACTATCTTTTACGCCAAGTTGATCCAGAGTAACCGGTAGCCCTATCTGTACACAGAAATCAAGTAAAGTATCTAATTCTTCATTTGGGCTATTTTCCAGTATTAGTTGAACTAATACTCCGAAAGCGACTTTTTCGCCGTGGTACATGTGGTGACATTCTTCCAATACGGTAAAACCATTGTGTACGGCATGAGCAGCGGCTAAGCCCGTATTTTCAAAGCCCAAGCCGCTTAAGTAAGTAATAGCCTCAATAACATTTTCCACCGCGGATGTACTGACGCCGGCTTCAACAGCCAGTTTTGCTTTATAGCCTTCTTCTAACAACGTTTCGTAACAGAGATGAGAAAGGGCCATTGCTGTACGGGATATTCCACCACCTGTCATTCGGGGTTGATGTGTGGCTCCACAAGCTCGGGCTTCAAAGTGAGTTGCCAGCGCGTCACCAATTCCAGCAATCAGAAAACGGGTTGGGGCTTTAGCGATAATGTTGGTATCTATGAGTACAATATCTGGATTTGTTGGGAAAACGAGATAATCTTCATATTTGCCATCATCGTTGTAAATAACAGAGAGCGCGCTGGTTGGAGCATTCGTGGAAGCGATAGTGGGGGCAATCAGAACAGGTAATCTGGATTCGTAAGCAACCGCTTTTGCGGTGTCTTGTACTTTGCCGCCGCCGATGCCAATAACGGCTTGGCATTCATGTTTTTTAAGAATATCAGACAGGCGCTTAATCTCATTTTGGCTACATTCACCGCCAAACATTTCAAAATGGCGGGTAATTTCATGCTGTTCCAGGCTGTTATGAACGGTCTCTCCCACCAATTTCATCGCGGAGTTACCAATGATAACTAAAACGTGGTCGGCGATAGTTTTTGTATATTTACCAATATGAAGCAGGGCATCAGGTCCCTGAATGTATTTGGATGGAGATTGAATAATTTTCAGCATAGGAATATTCCTTTTGTGGAAACTCAATATCTGTTTGTCGCATCAATTTTCCTAACGAACAGGGAGCAGAATGTGACAGACCGGTAAACTATTTTCGGGTGAAAAAAGTACTTAAATTACTTAACAGACTAACACCATCTATAAAAATTAATGGTTGGTTATGGATAAATAAAGTTGTTATGCCCATTTTGTTGTGGGAAATGTGTGTTTTTTTGATCTATGCCCGGATCTTTGTACTAGAACAGTCCTTTTTTCCATTGGGCTTAGCTGCGTTTGGGGAAGCTAGTGGGTTGGACTGGTAGTAAAAAAGCGGACAGCGTGGCAGGCTATTGCTTTGACAATCTCTTAATTAGCCGTTCTGATTAAGAGACAATTCTTTTCTTTTGACGCCAGGAATAATTCATTAATTGCGCCTTGTCCAAACCAACTTATTTCATTAGTAACCATACTATGAGCCATAATGACCGCTTGACAAAGTGATCCTATTTTTTCAATTCTTTTCAATTTTTAAGCCATATGTCTTAAATTTCTCAAGCACGATTGCTATTTCCTCTGGACTCAGAATAGGAACTGGATTTTGGATCGCTAAGGTTTGTAAATATAGATGAGCGAGCACTTCAACTTCATGCGCGAGCCACAGTGCTTTTTGTAGATTAATTTCACAAACAATCATCCCATGATGCTGTAATAGAATCGCTTTTCTGTTTTTAAAACCGTTAAATACATAGTCAGAGAGTTGTTTGGTGCCAAATGTTGCGTAAGGCACACAGGGAATTGAATCTCCTCCCGCCGCTGCAATCATGTAATGAATGGCCGGGATTGGCTTATTTAAAATGGAAACCGCTGTGCAATGAATTGCATGATTATGGACGACGGCATTGGCGTCGGGTCTGGCATGATAGACCGCTTGATGAAAACGCCATTCACTCGAGGGGATCTTATTATCCTCAGGTTGACCATTTTCATCTACATAAACAATATGTGTTTCAGTCAATTGTTCATAAGGAATTCCTGTCGGCGTAATTAACATTCCATTGTTATAACGGACACTAACATTACCCGCAGTGCCTTGATTTAATCCTAATCGGGTCATTTCTAAGCATGTATTAATAATTTCACGAGATAATGTATTTCTTTTCATGATTATTTACCTTGTTTAAATTCGAAGTATGCTTTTATGCTAGTCAATAAAAAATAAATAAATGAAGTTTGCTATTTTTGTTGTAATACTTTGTTGTTTTTAAATAAATATTTAAGTTAATTTTTGTGATTAAGCTCAAATGTTTTTATCATTTTTGGGGTTTTAAAGATATCCGTATTTATCTTTTTATTCCGTATTTTTCATTTCTCACTCAAACGGTCATTTATTGGTTTTATTGACCGTTTTTTCATAAAAAAAATTATACGGTCATCTTTATGACCGAATTAAATAAAAAAGATACAAACGGGCATGTGTAATGGATTTATTTCAGTGATTAGGTTCACAATTTAGCGGTATGAATAAATAAGTGTGATTGGGATCATTTTCTTATCTTATAGATGGCTAAAAATACGACTGATTCTGGCTTACAGTATCAACTGCGATAGATGAGGGTGCTATGGATAATATATCGACACGATCAAATATAGCGCAAGATAATAAGAAAATCAGAGGTTATTTAATTCCTTTCGCTCTTTTGTGTTCCCTGTTTTTCTTATGGGCTGTGGCAAATAACTTAAATGATATATTGCTGCCTCAATTTCAAAAAGCTTTTGTCTTAACAAATTTCCAGGCGGGATTAATCCAGTCTGCATTTTATTTTGGTTATTTTGTTATTCCTATTCCTGCCGGAATGTTAATGAATAAGCTAAATTATAAAGCAGGGATAATTACTGGCTTATTGTTTTATGCTGTTGGTGCTGTCCTTTTTTGGCCTGCCGCAGAAGCGATGAGTTATACATTATTCTTGGTGGGGCTTTTTATTATTGCTGCTGGGTTAGGGTGCTTGGAAACAGCGGCTAACCCTTTTGTCACGGTATTAGGTCCTGAAAAAACGGGGCATTTCCGCATTAATCTGGCACAAACATTTAATTCGTTTGGGGCAATTATCGCCGTTATTTTTGGGCAAAGTTTAATTTTATCTAATGTCCCTCATTTACCCCAAGAAACACTTGATAAAATGACTGTTGAGCAGATTAATACCTATAATCATAGCCTCGTTTTAGCGGTACAGTCTCCTTATATGATTATCGCTGCTGCTGTTTTAATGATTGCATTCGTGATCTTATTTACCAAATTTCCAGTGATACAAAGTGATACGCATAATAAAAGTGATACGCATAATAATAGTAGCTCATTCCTTGAGTCTTTAGGCCGCCTGATTAAAATCAAGCATTGGCGTTGGGCAGTGTTAGCACAATTTTGCTATGTCGGTGCGCAAACAGCTTGCTGGAGTTACCTGATTCGTTATGCCGTTGATGAAATTCCGAGTATGACTCCAGGGTACGCGGCTAATTATCTGACAGCAACAATGGTGTTTTTCTTTATTGGTCGATCGACGGGTACTTGGTTAGTTAAGCGATTTTCTCCGGAAAAAGTATTAGCTTGTTATGCCTTGATATCCATGATCCTTTGCATTATTTCCGCATTCGTAGGGGGATATATCGGCTTAATTGCATTGACCATTTGTAGCATGTTTATGTCTATTCAATACCCAACTATCTTTTCATTAGGAATTAAAGGATTAGGTCAGGACACTAAATATGGTTCTTCGCTCATTGTCATGACGATTGTTGGAGGTGGCGTCGTGACGCCTATTATGGGATTTGTCAGTGATGCTGTGGGTCATATTCCAACGGCCGAGCTTGTGCCTGCTTTTTGTTTTGCTGTGATCTTGATTTTCGCAAAATTCCGCGCGAATGCATTACCCGGTAATCCGTTTAATTTAAAAAGCAAATAACAACTTTATTTGTATAGAGGAAATCGCATGAGAAAGAATATGAATTTACCCAAGATTGGTATTCGTCCAGTTATTGATGGCCGTCGTATGGGAGTGCGTGAATCACTCGAAGAGCAAACTTTGAATATGGCAAAAGCGACAGCTAATTTATTGACTGGGCATATTTACCATGCTTGTGGTATCCCTGTTGAATGCGTTATTGCAGACACATGTATTGCTGGTCTTGCTGAGTCTGCGGCTTGTGATGAAAAATTCAGTGCATTAAATATTGGTCTGACAATTACCGTCACGCCGTGTTGGTGTTATGGCAGTGAAACATTAGATATGGAACCAACAAGACCCAAAGCTATCTGGGGGTTTAATGGGACTGAACGTCCAGGCGCAGTCTATCTTGCGGCAGCTTTAGCCGCCCACTCGCAAAAAGGTATCCCCGCTTTTTCTATATATGGGCATGAAGTTCAAGATGCTGATGACACTCGTATTCCTGATGATGTTAAAGAAAAATTGCTACGATTTGCCCGAGCTGGATTGGCGGTTGCAAGTATGAAAGGAAAAACTTACCTTTCTGTTGGTGGCGCATCAATGGGTATTGCAGGTTCAATTGTTGATCATAATTTTTTCGAATCCTGGCTTGGTATGAAAATTCAAACTGTTGATATGACGGAATTACGCCGTCGTATTGATCTGCAAATATATGATGAAGAGGAACTTGAGCTGGCCTTATCTTGGGCAGATAAGTATTTCCAATATGGTGAAGATCTGAATGCTAAACAATATCACCGTTCACCAGAAAGTCGTCATCAAGTTCTTCGCGAAAGTTTACTCATGGCTATTTGCATTCGTGACATGATGCTGGGGAATTCAAAACTGAAAGAAAAAGGGTATGGTGAAGAAGCCCTCGGTTACAACGCTATTGTTGCGGGTTTCCAGGGGCAGCGTCATTGGACAGATCAATACCCCAATGGTGATACTGCGGAAGCGATTTTAAATAGTTCATTCGATTGGAACGGCATCCGTCAGCCATTTACGGTTGCAACAGAGAATGACAGTCTAAATGGCGTTGCGATGTTATTTGGCCATATGCTAACAGGGACAGCGCAGATTTTTGCTGATGTTCGAACTTTCTGGTCGCCAGAATCTATCGAGCGTGTTACGGGCAAAAAACTCACGGGGCAGGCTGAAAATGGGGTGATTCATCTGATTAATTCAGGCTCTGCAACACTGGATGGGACTTGTTGCCAAAAAGACGCTCAAGGCCATCCTACGATGAAACCTCACTGGGAAATTACCGAAGAGGAAGTAGATGCTTGCTTGGCTGCAACGCAATGGTGCCCGGCGCTCCATGAATATTTCAGAGGTGGTGGCTTTTCCTCCAAATTCTTAACGAAAGGCGGCGTTCCTTTCACCCTGAGTCGTGTCAATATTATTAAAGGACTTGGTCCTGTCCTGCAAATTGCTGAGGGCTGGAGTGCGGAATTGCCTAAAGATATTCATGACATTCTGGATAAACGGACAAATGAAACTTGGCCGACAACTTGGTTTGTTCCACGTTTAACCGGTAGAGGCGTCTTTAAGGATGTGTACTCCGTTATGGCGAATTGGGGAGCTAATCATGGTGTGCTTTCTATTGGTCATGTCGGCGCCGATTTCATTACGTTAGCTTCTATGCTCAGAATCCCAGTTTGTATGCATAACGTGGATGAAAAAGCCATTTATCGTCCTTCTGCATGGAGTGCATACGGTATGGAGCCGGAAGGTTCAGATTACCGAGCCTGTCAAAACTATGGTCCTCTCTATAAGAAATAGTGGCTGCCGGCGGTACGATACGAATTGTACCGCCTCTGTTCCACAACAGGAGAGCGTATGATGCAAGATGTCGTTTTAGTTTTGGATTGCGGGGCTACGAATGTGCGGGCTATTGCGGTTGACTCTCAGGGTAATGTGATTGCAAGGGAGTCAACACCGAATACCAGTGAGCCTGATAAAGCCAATTCTCACTGGCATATATGGTCGCTGGATGCCATTTTAGAGCGGTTGGCGGGCTGTTGTCGTGGAGTTATCTCCAAATTATCAGGTTATAAGATACGCGCAATAACGGTGACGACGTTTGGTGTTGATGGAACACTGGTCGATGCAAAGGGTGACCTACTTTATCCCATTATTAGTTGGAAATGTCCGCGAACAACCCCTATTGTTGAAAATATTGAGCGTTACTTTTCCGCTGAGAAATTGCAAACGATATCCGGTGTTGGGCAATTTAATTTTAATACGCTTTATAAGTTAATTTGGTTAAAGGAAAATCATCCTACTCTTTTCAATAAAGCCCATGTATGGCTGTTTATTTCTTCTTTAATCAATTATCGATTAACCGGGGTGATGTTAACTGACAGAACGATGGCCGGAACCAGCCAGTTGCTAAATATTCATCATGAGCAGTTTAGTGAAGTAATATTAGATGCTATTTCTATTCCAGAGAGTTTATTTCCCGAACTCGTTCATGCTGGTGAGCAAATTGGTACTTTAATTCCAGAGGCAGCTAAAAAGTTGAATTTGCCTTCAGGAATTCCCGTTATTTCCTCTGGACATGATACGCAATTTGCGTTATTTGGCTCTGGCGCAGATTTAAATCAACCCATCTTATCTTCCGGCACTTGGGAGATTCTGATGGTACGCGCCTCTCATGTGAATACCCATATTTTACCTTATTATGCTGGTTCTACATGTGAATTAGACGCAAGAAAAGGGATCTTTAACCCGGGATTGCAATGGTTAGCTTCTGGAATACTTGAATGGATCAGACAGCTTTTCTGGCAAGGTATCTCCCCTTCGGAGGCCTATCTCCAAATGATCCATGAAGCTTTATCTGTTCCTCCAGGTGTTAATAACTTAAGAATGAATTGTCGTTTGTTAACCTCCGAGGCAGGATGGTGTGGAATAACGTTGGATACTGAACGACGTCATTTTTATCGTGCTGCATTAGAGGCATTGGGGTATCAATTAAAACAAAACTTATCTCTTTTAGAGAAAATAAGTGGATTTCATGCTAAAGAGTTGGTGTTAGTGGGGGGAGGTAGTCGAAATTATCTCTGGAACCAAATAAAAGCAGATATTTTAAACTTACCAATAAAAGTACTTAATGAATCAGAGACGACGGTATTAGGCGCTTCTTTCTTTGCTTGGTTTGGTGTGGGTTATTATAAATCGGCTGAAAAAGCCCGTGAGCAGTTTTCTTATCACTATGAACTTTATACACCTGGTGAGCATCAGGCAGCTTATAATTTATTATTTCAAAATTTTATACAGGAATAGGTAATCTTCTGTTGAAAATGATTTTACTAGTTATTTCTTCTTGCTATCTCTTTTAAATATGCTGATTAAAGTAGGAAATGATAACGCTTTTGCTATCGTCGTCACAGAGAAAACGACTAAATGTGGAAATATATTGCTAAAAAAGACGTGATTTTCTAATTCTGGTATTGGACAAAATAATCCTATTCTGTCCAAATATAAAAGGGATTCCTTTATGAGAAATGAACGTCACCAGAAAATCATGGATCTTCTCCATCATCATGAATCATTAACAACCTCTGAACTTTCCGTAGCTTTACAAGTGAGTAAAGAAACAATACGTCGGGATCTGCGATTTCTTCAAGAGTATGGTCATCTTCTGCGTTTACATGGAAAAGCAAAAAGCTTAAACAGAGAAACACAGGATAATGGTGACCCCTTTAACATGCGGGTTAAAAGCCATTTTTCGAGTAAATCACTTATTGCTCAACGAGCGGTGACTTGGATAAGTGAAGGAATGATAATTGCACTTGATGCAAGTTCAACATGTTGGTATCTGGCAAAGCAACTTCCTGATATTAATATTACTATTTTTACCAATAGCATTCGTATTTGTCATCAATTATCAAAGAAAAAAAATATTCAATTAATCAGTTCAGGGGGAGTTTTGCATCGTAAATATGCTTGTTATATTAGTTCATCACTTATTACACAATTAAAAAATTTAGAGATAGATCTATTTATTTTTTCCTGTGATGGTATTGATGCAAATGGTGATTTATGGGATTCGAATATTGATAATGCGGAATTCAAAGATATTCTTATAAGACGATCATTACAATCAATTTTGTTAATTGATAAGAGTAAAATTAACCGAAAAAGCGAAATTAAAATAGGAAATCGTAGTAATATCACTGACATAATATCGAATTATCAGGTGTAGTTGTTAATATCGATGAGTATATTTATATATACCCAATGGATTTCAAGATGCATCGCGACGGCAAGGGAGCGAATCCCCGGGAGCATAGATAACTATGTGACCGGGGTGGAAGGTTATTTCCTTGCCCAATCTCTTAATCAGGAGATCTGATTAAGAGACAGTTATCGGGCGGGCGTATAAAAATCAGCGAGCTTGGATATGGGTACTGCTAGTTTGATAGGCAAAGAAATACTTGAGAATCAGGTTCAACAAAATGCCGTAAGCGGGTAGGAAAAAGAGTAAGCAGATTAGTAGCTTAAAGCAGTAATCTACTAACCCAATCTCGATCCAATTAGCTGCCATGAAAGCATCGGTACTGCGATAGAAAGCGATAGAGAAAAAGGCAAGGGTATCAAGTAAGTTGCCGAAGAACATTGTTGCTGCGGGAGCGACCCACCAATTACGTCTCTGGCGCAGACGATTGAAGACGTGTACATCCAGTATCTGCCCAAGGAAGTAAGCCATAAAGCTGGCGCAGGCAATACGGGCAACAAAGAGATTGAATTCAGACAATGCAGTAAATTCTTGCCACACGCCCTGGAAAAATAGGGCAGAAATTATATAAGAGATCAACAATGCGGGGAACATAACGGTAGTAATGATTCGCCTTGCCAGTGGTGCGCCATAGATACGAACCGTCAAATCGGTTGCAAGAAAAATAAATGGGAAAGTAAAGGCTCCCCAGGTGGTGTGAAAACCGAAAATAGAGATGGGTAGTTGCACCAGATAATTACTGGAAATAATAATCAGAATGTGAAATAACGAAAGCCAAATTAAAGCGACAGCTCGCTGTTGTGTAACCGTAGCTGATGAAAACATATTGTACCTTTTTGGATAATGGGGTGAGGGAACCCAGTGAAAGATTTGCCGTTTTAGCTGACGGCGCCTCACATGATACGTCGGTTGTACACGAATTCAAAATGTATCGAGACGGCAAGGGAGCATAGATAACTATGTGACTGGGGTGAGTGAGTGCAGCCAACAAAGAGGCAACTTGAAAGATAACGGGTATAATCCAGTTTCATAGATTGCCTGAAATTGTAGAGATAAGTTATGCCCGATGTGTTTACTAATCCAGATAAAACCCTTGATACACAAGGGCTTCGCTGTCCTGAACCAGTAATGATGGTGCGGAAAACCGTGCGTCATATGGAAGCAGGGCAGATGTTATTAATTCTTGCTGACGATCCGGCAACTACGCGTGATATTCCCAGTTTTTGTCGTTTTATGGAGCATCAATTGGTTGCCCAAGAAACGGAACAAATGCCTTATCGCTATCTGGTTAGAAAAAAAGAGAATCAATTCTGAATATAACCGCCGAGTTGAGAAATGAGCGTTTTTGTTTTTCTACCGTGCCTTTGAATGCCAATGAGTTTTCATCACTGAATTGATCTTGCTATAGCACAGGATATGAGCCGGAAATAAGACCCATATCCTTAAATAGCCAAGCGATTTTCGTTATTTCAGTTTAATCCTTAATAACCTTACCGCGTTCGCCGTTACAAGAGCGGTTGCGCCAGAATCCGCCAGTACTGCCATCCACAAACCTGTGATACCTAATAGGCTGGTGACAAGGAAGATTCCTTTTAATCCCAGCGCAATAGCAATATTTTGGCGGATATTATTGTGCGTTGCGCGGGAAAGGGTGATGATTTCCGACAAACCTGTCAGGCGGTTGTGAGTCAATGCTGCGTCTGCGGTTTCCAGAGCGACATCGGTGCCGCTTCCCATTGCTACACCGATGCTGGAAGCTTTCATTGCAGGTGCGTCGTTGATGCCGTCACCGACCATCATTGTGTTGTGATCTTTATTCAATGCAATGACCGCTTTGACTTTATCTTCCGGCATTAACCCGGCGCGGAAATCTATTCCTAACTGACCTGCAATTGCAGTTGCTGCACGAGGGTTATCCCCTGTCAACATCACTGATTTAATGCCTTGATCTTTCAGTAAACGGATAGCATCAATTGCATCCTGACGTAACGTATCTTGCATCGCGATAAGGCCGGTAAATTGTTCATCATGCATTACGGCAACAACGGTTTTACCGCAATCTTCTAACTGAACAATTTTTTGTTTCCAATAATCAGATAACGTGTTTGCTGGTAGTTTTCCGGGCGTGCTGACGAGAATACGTTTACCGTCTAACTGACCTTCAACGCCAATCCCCGCCAACGCCTTACGGTGTTCAGCTTCGGTAATATTAACGTTTTTACTTTCTGCATGTTGCAAAATGGCTTTAGCCAGTGGGTGGTGGGAGCCGCTTTCTACTGCGGAAGCCAAAGTTAATAGCTGAGATTCGCTGATATTTTCTGCTGGTTGTACATCTGTGACTTGTGGTTTACCGGCGGTCAGCGTCCCGGTTTTATCAAAAGCGATTGTGGTAATTAGCCCTAATTGTTCCAGTGCCGCACCACCTTTAATCAAGGCACCTCGGCGGGTTGCTGCTGCAAGGGCAGAGGTAATTGCGGCGGGGGTGGAAATCACCAAAGCGCAAGGGCAGCCGATCAATAGCAAAGTAAGACCACGGTAGATCCATGTTTCCCAAGGTTGGCTGAATACAGTTGGTGGAATAATGATGACTAGCGCAGAGAACAGCATAATTAGCGGAGTGTAAATTCGGCTAAAACGGTCAATGAAGCGCTCAATCGGCGCCCGGCGCTCTTCGGCTTCTTCAATCAGTTGCAGAATACGGTCAATGGCATTGTTGCCCTGTTCGGACAATACTTTCATTTGGACTGCACGATCCACGGACAAACAACCGGCCGGAACTTTTTCTCCTTGCATGCGTTCAACCGGAATAGATTCACCTGTCAGCGCACTTTCATCGAAGCTAGCGAATGAATTGAGTAATTCTGCGTCAGTGGGTAAACGTCCGCCTGGCGCAATCTCAATAATATCGCCTGGGCGAAGGTCTGAAACTGGGACAGTTCTTTTCTCACCGTTTTTTACCAGTAGTGCCTCTTCCGGCACTAATGCC
Organism: Photorhabdus aballayi; assembly: GCF_026153155.1. Classification (NCBI taxonomy): domain Bacteria; kingdom Pseudomonadati; phylum Pseudomonadota; class Gammaproteobacteria; order Enterobacterales; family Morganellaceae; genus Photorhabdus; species Photorhabdus aballayi. The sequence goes on from NZ_JAPFCD010000072.1 coordinate 19,381, forward strand.
ATTAGTGCGCTTACTCCTCGACGAGCACGGCCGGCAGCATAAGCTTCCAACATTTCACCAAGCATAAACAACAGTAGTACCATTGCGGCTTCAGCGGTTGCATCGATAAACAACGCACCGATGGCGGCAACACTCATCAAGGTTTCAATGGCAAATGGCGTGCCTGATCGTATGAGTTGCCAGGCTTTGGTGACAATAGGTACTAATCCAATCACGGTAGTGATAATAAAGGCAATACGACCAAATGAAGGATTGGCGTTGGAGATTCCCCAACTTATCAGCATCATCAATGAAAGAGTGATGATCGGTGCGAATTCTTTCCAGCGGCTGCTTTTTGCTGCTTTCTGATTTGAATCGGAATTGTGTAGGGAAAATCCAGCCTGATTAACCGCTTGAATAACCGCTGAACGTATATCTGTATCAGCATCTACGACCAGTTTTTCAGTTGCGAATAGAACTTTGGCTTGTTTCACCTCTGGAATTTTGCTGACCGCAGTTTCAATTTTGCGAGCACAACTTGGACAATCCATGCCATTAACCACCCAACTAAAACGTTGGTTTGCCAAAAGTTCAGGCGCTTGTGTCTGTTGTGTATCATGAGAAGGGTGATGCTCATGTGAGCAAGCCTTACCATGTTCATGATTATGTAAATGCTCACTAACTTGTTTAGCTTGATCTGAACAAGTGGTAGTCGCGCAGCAGCTTCCATGCTGGTGGTTATGTTGATGAGCACTATTTTTGTTTGAATTTGAGTACATGGACTCCCCCTGGGTAGAGTTAACTCAAAGATAATGGCTAATGATTAAACTCTACACTCTGGAGCCCACTCCAGAGTCAATAAAAAGAGAAAATAAAGTTGGCAAATCGTGCGACTGAATGCTGATATCTATTTTCAACTTGATCTTTTTATTAAAGATAAATAGAACGAATAATCAGAAAATGGCCGATAAAATAACAGGTTGCCACAATCGCCTTAGAAGATTTGAGTTGGAGGCGGTAATGGTTGATCAGCCAGAAACTATGTGACAGTAGCAACAAGATACTGCCTGCTAATAGGGAGAAACCATAATCTGTATTAAGGGAGAAGTATTGTTCACCTGCCATCCACACCATTATCAAAAGCATAACGACCGAGGCAACGACCGGCCAACGCATTTTTTCCAGTTTATTCCAAATAACCAGCAGAATAATGGAACCCAGAACCAGTAAAATTAATGGCAACGGGAAGAAGAAACTGAAATTCATCTGTAATACAAAGCTTACCGTGTAGAGCAGATAACAGAGGAATAATGTGCCTAGAGAGAGTAGTGAATACTTACTGGGGAGCATACGCAGAGCATCTGATATTAAAGCAGTAAATAACCCAAGACAGATTAAATAGCCTGAAATATGCAGCTCAGGCGCTTGCCATGCCCACAATAATAACAATAGCAAAGTAATTGGCCTGAATAGCCATCTTTGCCAGTTTGGACCACGGTAAGCTGCGTCAACATACAACCAACCAGAAAGAAATACTGCAATAAATGGCCAGCTCATATTTGTTCCTTAATAAGTGATGGGTAAGGGAT
>NZ_JAPFCD010000073.1:0-20750 GCF_026153155.1 Photorhabdus aballayi
CTGATTATTACGATGAAAGTAGTTTAGTATGGCGAAAATAATTGTGATAATGGCAAAATTAATAAATAAAACGTTATAGACATTAATTCCCTGTAGGAGGGAACCGAGCCAAACTGATTGTGCGGCAGACAACACATCAAAGGTCAGAACGAATAATATTCCCTTGTTCATTTTAACACCCATAATTTACCGGATTTTTCCATTTCCCTAATGCGTTGGGTATCATATTCCAATGCACGCGGATCTTGGTTAGCCAAGAAAATTCCTCCAGGGCTATCAAACAGATTGCTGGTGGGTAATAATTGTTGGCCAATATTGATATTCCAGAATGCCGTGGTATAGGAAGACAATGTTTCAGCCCATTTCATGCCAGGAATATCGACGATCATCCCTTTGTCATAGTTAATCAAAGATACTGCTTTTGAATGCTTATAGTAAACCGGAGGCGATTGTGTACGTTGATGGAAACGCTCCGGATCGATGGCTGCATCAACCAGTAGATCAAGCTGTGACACATTCGAAAAAAACTGAACATTTTTTGGTGCCTTCGCACCATGCAACCGCGCACCCACTTCTATCAGTACTGGTCCATGTTCATCGACCATAATTTCAAAATGCGCAGCGCCAAAGTGGATACCTAGCGCATTCATTACATTTATCGCGTATTCAATAACGTTTTTGACTTCTTTTTCTGAGGGATGAATAAATAGTTCTTCTGAATAGACAATTGCACCATTTGGTAATATTTGTTTTTTGTACATGGACGTATTGGTGATGTAGTGTGTTTTATTCAAACTTACGCTATCGACGACATATTCTTTTCCTTTGATAAATTGCTGGGCTAGGACATATTCATTGTGATTTCCTAGAGCATCGTACTTGCCTACAATGTTAGAAATTGCTTGCTCTATCTCAGCGCCAGTCTGGCAAAATTTAACGCTGTCCGTACCGGCTGAACTGAGAGGTTTAATGACTATGGTTGATGATAAATGGTGTTCTAGCCATGGCTTCAACTCTTCGAAGCTTGACACTTTAATTTGTGGTATAGATCGTAACCCGGCTCGAGCTATCCGTTCTTGCATCAGGTACTTATCACGCAGGCAGAGTAGGATGTCTGGCTCACAACAGGGTAAACCCAGGTGATGAGCCAGTGTATTTGCCAGCAAGACACCACTTTCAGTTCCTGGTACCACGGCTTGGCAGTCATATTCATTAATTTTATTGATTAACTCACTAAAATTAGATATGGTATGGGGTAATTCGTTTATAAAATTATCTTTATGATAGGAGGCCGCATAGACTGCCGGTATATTTACACTGCTTTTAACGCAAACGCTTGAAAATCCCCTTGAATAAAACTCGCCAGCGAGATATTGTCCGCTGGAGTAAGGGTCAACAATCGCAACAGTCTTCATAGTAAACTCCATAAATTCTTACCAAATTTCATCCAATCATAAAAAAAACACAAAGTAAATAGCTTTGGTTGTATTAAGATAACAAAACTTTCTATTCTGTGACTTATGTGGATAAAGTCCATTTCGTCCCGCTTGATGGATGTATAGGCGCAATATCAACCATTGAAATAATAAATTAGCGTTTATTTATCAGGAAACAAATATGGGTCAGTGGCGATCACGATTTAATGGTCGAATAATATTACTATCGGTAGCTATATTATCATTTTCAATATCTGCTATTGCCGCAGGACCTGATTGTTCAGATATAAATGGATGGGCAACTCAGCTTACTGCAAATAGTTTGAATGACTTTGGTATTGACAGACATAATATCGATTTCGATAAAACGCAAACATCATTAATTCTTTCTGAGAAATTAAACAAAAGTGAAGTAGCTATTATTCTACAACGTGAAATAGCTAAAGCTGAAAAGGACAAAATACTGAGTGATAAACATGAATTTGACGATATTTATTTATCTCATCCGATTTATAGGCAAATGTATCATGTAACATTTATCAACAAATCTAGGGATAAACTCAGTTTCATAACAATGGCTTTAGCTTCAGATGATGAATGTTCTATCGGTATATACCCGTTATCTTTCAAGTTGCCTCTTTGTTGGCTGCACTCACTCACCCCGGTCACATAGTTATCTATGCTCCCGGGGATTCGCTCCCTTGCCGTCGCGATGCACCTCGAAATCCATAGGGTATAGAAAATATTTATCAAATTTCAAAGGAAATACAAAAATATTGATGCTAGCTTTATTTAAAAGCCGCTTTCATTGTAGCGGCTTATTATCTGACAATTCAAAGTGTACAGTGTACTTGTATGGAGTTGATATCCCCTATTCATGCATAGTGAATACTCTCTTATTAAATATCTTAATGATTAGGTATATTGATATGCTGATAATCATCAATAAAAATACTTTTAATGAAAAATTATATATAACAATGCTGGATAAATATGAGATTGGTATCCACATTAATATTGAAGCAGCTATTAATATAATTGAAATTAATACTTTGTGTGAGATTTTTATCTTTTCGTTAGAATAATTAATATCCTCTGGTTTATATCCGCTCATCAATATGTCAAATGCTCTGCTAATATTAACGGATATGCTTATTAACGTAGTAATTAGCATTATTGCCATAGCGTAATCTACATATCTAAATAATGGATTATTGAACTCAAATACGGACATAAAAATAATATATGCAATGAATATATTTGAGCAAATAGTTTCCTTCCTAAATATTCTATTTATTTTAATTTGTGATTTATAGTAGTTTTTATGTTTTAAAGTTTGCTTGCAAATTCTAAATATCATGATATTCCCAAGTCATTTGTTGATTTTTCAACATTATGGGGAAATATTAATATTGTCAATTGGAATTATTGAAATATTCAATATATGTAGCAATAAAAAGATCCCTCACTTGAAGGATCTTTTATAAAAGAACAAATTAATCAGATTTACGATTAATTATTTCGCCATTAGTTGTACTACTTTCAGTTTCATTACTATAAGTTTTCACCAAGGGTATTTTGCCGGACAATACACCTTCCTGAACTGCCTTAACAATTCCGCTTACAGAATCAGGTAATGCAACATTGCCGCCTTTACTATTGTCATAGCCGGTAACAGATTGTTGTTCCACATTTTGGGTATTAAGAATGACATTGCCTTTCTCGTTAACAATCTGCCCGCCGATCAGATGAGTATTTCCTTTTACATCTAAATTAACCCCTTGATTGCCGGAAATAACCGATTGTTCGCTGACATTTTCCCGATCTTTAATATCAACATTGCTCTTAAGTTTACCTGTAACCCCATTAATACCTTTAATATTATTAAGACTATTAAACGCAGAAGTTAATCTTTCCTGCCATCCTTTCGGTTGTGGCTCTTCGGTTGGGTTTTTAGATGGATCATCTTTCAATACCTCATCTTTCGACACATCGTCTTTAGGCGAATCATCCTTAGTTGCCTCGTCTTTAGGGATATCGTCACTTTTTACTTTGGATTCTTTCGTGTAATTAACGCCAGCATCAACACCGACATTTAATCCATGTTCAGTATCTTTACGGCTTTCAACTCGGAGATCGCCGCCAATACTGCCTTTTACCTGATCAGCTTCTATCCGTGCTCCGGCAACTGTCGTATCGCCGCCGCTGTTGATAACGACATTTTCACCTTTGATATGGCTATTACGTTGGGTTGTTGCTTGCAGGCGATCAATACCCGCTTTGACTTCCCCGCCAAAGTTATGTTTTGTGGTGGTGGTTGTACTTTCATCTTCCGCTTTCTTGATCGAGCTTGCATTCCCTCCATTGCCTTTCAGGTTAAATTCCCAACCATCGTTATTAATGCGATCCTGAACAGATACCAGTTCAACATTACCTTGTTTAGCATTCAGGTCGATTTGCTTACCGCTCACTTCTACGCCTTTCAGCGTCAAGTTATTGCCTGCACTTAGATTGACGCCTTGCTGACCGCTAATCTCACTAACCTGAGCTGTGGTGCTGTTTTTACTATCTGTGTTGTAACCGCCGCCAAGACCGATATGAACATTCTTGCCCTCTGGCGAGTTTCCCCCTTTAGCAGATGCTTCTCCGTTATAACCAGTTGCTGTTTTCGTTGTGCTATTGGCGGCATTATCAAAACGGATATCACCTTTAGCATCTATATTGGCTTTGCCAGCGCCGGTATTCAGAGATGTACCTTGATATTCAGCGTCCCTTTCGACGCGAATATTAATGTCATCCGCTGCGGTAATCCGGCTGGTGACTGCTTCGGTTGTCGCGGTATGGCTGCTTTGTGTGCCGCCTTTGCCTTTACCATTACCGGAGATATCTTCACCGGTGGTGGTATAAACACGTAAGTCAGCATTGCCGCGGGTTTCACTGTGGCTGCTTTCGTGGTGATTCTGCGCTGCTTTACTGTTATGGCTACCGGCAGTCAGTATGACGTTACCCTTATCAGCACGATATTGAGTACCCTGATCATACAGTTCGCCATTGGTTTTCATGACGATATTGCCGGCCTGAACAGAAGTCACAACTGCTTCGGACTTTTTGTTTGCGGTCTGGATATTACTGCCGTTGGCGGCAATATCCGCGCCGAAATTAGGTGTGCCTTTTTTGGTTAAAGTGCCATCCAGCGCAGACTTAGCGGGTTCTTTAACGACTTTCTCAATTGGGCGAGTAACCGCGCTATAATCGACATTGACGCCAATATCTGTGCCAACCTGTAGTTTGTGGTTAGTATTTGATGTCGTATTCGATACGGCCAGATTGCTGACCTTGCTTGCCTCAGCGGTATAAGTGCCATTGACTTCATGCTTAGTCCCTTCCTGAACCAATTCGCCGTTGGTTTTAATGTTCAAATTACCTGCGATTTGAGAACCGGAAACAACGGCAGTCGTACTGGTATGATTGTTATTATTACCTTCATAATTACCATGAATACCAGAACCAAATTTATCAACTCCTCCGGTAAGATAACCCCCAACGTAAGTTTTACTCTGAGATTTCTCTTCGGATTTTTTATTATCTGCGGCTAACAGATGAACATTCGCACCGGTGATCTTAGCATCACCTGTAGTCGTCACCAGATTGGAACCACGCAAGGTAACATCTTTATCAGCATCGATAGTGATGCTACCTCCACTCAACGAGGAAGCTTGCTGTGTTATCGTCTGATTTTTTTGACTGTTACTGGTATGTTCAATACCTATTCCGGCACGATACTGTTTATCCCCCTTTGGTTGGAAGTGAATTTGCGGCTCTAGATAGGTGCTTTGTTTATCAACCTGTTTCTGTTCACCGTAAGAGCTTACATTAATATTGCCGGATGTGTTCAGGCTAAGCGCGCCGGTACTTTGCACCTGACTGCCAATAATATTGATATCTTCATCACCGAGTAATTTGAGATCCGCTTCAGAAACCAACTCGCTGCCATGAGATTTCTGTTGATGGCTATTGGTTCTTTTTGAGCTGTTAGTGATGTTGAGTACGGTGCCTGTTCGCTCATCGATTTTTTGATTGATGTGACTGACTGCATTATCGATGGTGACTTCACCACTATTAGCATGCACAAAAGCACCTTGGACCGCTTTTACTTTACTGCCGGTAATCGCTATACCCTCGTGACCTGATAGCAATAAACGTCCATTAGCCGTCAATTCGGATGCGTGGCTGGTTTCTTTCAACTCACTATTGTCTTTATTCTTGCCGCCGCCGATACCGCCCCAGTATCTTTTATCATCACGAACAGCACCGCTATTAGCTGTTTTCTGAACATCGATTTGCAGTTGTTTACCGGCTTCCAGGGTCAGATTTTGACCTGCATGGACTTTCGCCCCCAAAATCTCGGCTTGATTTCCCGCTTTAATATCAAGATTACGACCTGCTTGTAATTCACTGGCAATCAGGCGTTCGGTCTGTTTACTCTCTTCCCAACTTCCGGTCTGCAATTTAGCTGTTTGATTTTTTTTATAACCTTTTTCTGATGATGTTTCTATTTCAGTTAAACCGGCAATCTGCACATCTTTTTTCGCTGTAATAGCCAGCTTATCGTTGGCATTTATTTGGCTGCCACGGATCTTAACGTCACCTTCAACGGCATTTAAATTCACATTCTGCCGGGCGGTTATCGTATTCCCTGCCTGATGCAGTTTTTCACTTTCTCGAGTTACCTCATTGCGCCGGGAATAACTCCATTGGTTATCAATATTTTTAGTAGATTGCTTTAACTGCTGCCCATCTAAAGTCAGATTAGCGCCACTCAGATTAACATCATCACCCACGATATCCGTGGCTGTAATCCGGTTATTATTATTGGCGACCAATGAGATATTTTTGCCTGCTAGTTGAGTGCGGGCAAGTGACTGACTACTTTTACTATCATTGACATAAGAACCGCTGAAATAGCTTTGGTAATTATTGCTACCATCACGGTTATATGCTGATTCACTGACTTTACCTTTTACTTCAATATTATTACCTGTGAGCGCAACATCTCCGCCTTGCAGGTGCGCTGCCTCTAAATTGAGATTGCCGTGGGAATTAACCATAATCTCATCACTGGCAGTGAGAGAACCTTGCAAATTAACTCCACTGCCTTTTGCCGTATTAAGTAGACGGATACGCCCGGCTTGCATACTACCGAGATAATAGCTATCGAGAACACCGGTTAACTGTTGCTGAGAATCAATGATTTCTCCTGTGGCTGAGGTTTTATTTTCACCACTGATCGCATTAATCTCTTTTTGAGCGGTGACTGGGCCCCGGTTGTCAATTTTGGGTGCGATAAGATCAAGGATCGCATTGGCGATTAAACCATCTGATTTAATTTTCAGGCTATTCTGATTATTAAACATATTAAAACCTTGCAAATCACCTTGTTCTACCAATGGATTACCCACAACCAGAGAAGCGCGGTTAGTATTGATAAAACCACATCCATTACAGGTGATGCCGTTTGGGTTTGCCAGTACATAATCTGCTGCTATACCAAACACCTCCTGTTGACCTAATAACAGAGAAGGGTTCCTGCTGATAACTTCATTCAGAATTAGGCTAGCGGCTTGACCATTTAAATTAGGGTTAGCGGCGAGCTGACCCGCTAATTGTGATTGCCCCTCCTTCAGCGCATTATTTAGTACGACGCCCATCTGACCGACGTTGTAATCCAGGTATTGGTTATGTGACAGCCCGGAAGAGGAGGGAGTCACGATATTCACAACCGTTGCTTTACCTTCGGCAGCGAAAATATCGGGATGGTGTGCTGGATCGCCGCCACCAACGATTTCACTGGCAAAACTGGTAGAACAGGAGACAAGAATGATTGCCATAGAAGCGGTAAGCTTGCCGGTAGGGGATAACCTGAATTTTTTGTTTTTCATACATTAGTCTCTATATATTTAGTTATATTGCTGTGTGAACAGCGTTGGGTACTGCTTAAAACCATCAAAAGGTGTAAGAAAAACGGACTAGCGTCTGAATGGGTTCATCAGATGCTTGGCGATTGGAAAGTAACTTTCCGCGGCTGGTTTCTATATCGAATACCATGCGCTGGTATTTCAGCGTGGCGCCAGAACTGATCCCCGCGCTGCTTTGCCAGCCCTGTGGGCTGCGATATCCTTGAATACGGCCGATATCAATGCCGATACGCATTGATAATGTGCTGTTGGCGATCGGAAATGTTCGGGACAGCGTATTTTGCAGATACCAGCCGTTATCCCCGGATAGCGTATTTTTGCTAAATCCCCGGACTGCATTCCGATCAGTAATATTTAGCCATTCGACGCCGGGCAGACCACGCCGGTTGTATTGCCCATAAAACAGGTTATTGAGCTGATAAGGCGAGTTGAACAGCATAAAACGCTGATGCAGATTGGCCATCAACTTGCCTTTGGTGAACTGTTTATCGAGATAAGAGGTTCCGGTTTGTGCGCCAAACCAAGGCAAACCTTGTTCAACGCTCAGATTGAGCGTGATTAATCCGGTTGGAATGATATGTAAATGATTAACACCGAGTTCAAAGACACTCAATGTTTGGCTACTGACGCCAATCTTGGCCTCGTCGATGTAATTATTGTAATTCTTGTAAGTTAATTGCCCGCTGACACTATTAATCTGAGATTGATTACGATAAAAGGCAAAATCGGAACGCATGCCGATTTGCTGAGTATCGCCATAAATCTTTATGGTTCTCATTTGTAAATGGGGGCGGCTGGCATATTGGGAATAACTGCCAAACCCACTGAATGTTGCTGCGCCATAGGGCACCGAATAAAGCAGAGTATAAGCACGGCTATACCGGTTGGATGGGCTATCCAACGTACTACTGGCATTCAGACTGATGAAATCGGATAAACCAAATGGACTGTCAAAACTGGCATTGGTGCGGACCAGCCATTTCCCAGTGCTCTTTTGCCCGTAATTATCAGTTTTGATATTCAATAACCAAGGTTTACTGCGCTGATTATGCAGTTTAATCACTGAACCGCCATTCACCGTTCCCGGTAAAATATCCAGGGTGGTTTTATTGGACTGTAGCCGGTTAGCCTGATCTAAACCTTGATCGAGTTGTGTGATATTGAGCGGTTGTTTTTCCAGACCGGGAAATAACATACTGCTATTTACCCAGCGATCACCGCCTTCGATTTTTTCAATAAACCCTTCGATAACATTTAGTCCTAACTCTCCATCGGCATTAGGGGCAATAAACTGAATACGGGCGGTGATATAGCCTTTACTGATATAAATATGAGTCAGTTCGTGGCTGAGCCGATTGATATCATGACTGCTGATACACGTCGGGGACAAAGCGCTGAGCGTGCTTAAATCCCGAACTGAGAGCAGGGAGATTCCTTTAAGGTAAACACCGGTTAACGGCAGACACTGTTTGGATTCCGGCAATACCGGCGCAGGAGTTGGTTCAGGGACAGTATTAGCCTGCTGCTTTAATTGCTGATATCGGCGTTGTTCTATCAGTTGGTTAATTTCCCTGGAACTCTCTTGCAGAGTTCTTCTCGCCTCAGTCATTGGCAGGTTATCATTTATCTCTGCCGGAGAAGCGATTATCTGAAAGGAAATACAACCTAATATTAAAATAGATATTCTTTTTATCATTCATTCACCGATAAGGATGATATTTTATTCCATAAAACATAAATATAGGGTGATAGCCTGATGGTAATGACATTCAGATTGGCTAAATTATTTGTTATTAAAGCACACTCCAGGTTATATCTTGCTCTGATTAACGAGAGGCGTTTCTTTTATATCTCGATTTTCTATTAGAAATTTTAATTAGTTGGTTATTAGGATAATAATGAGTTAATAAGAGCAATGATTTTATTGCTTATTAATGAATTAACTTAAGTGGAATAAGTAACAGGTGAGTCTTTTTAATAATAGTGTGGATTGTACTAGGAAGATTTTTAAAGAAAGGAAAGCTTAATCTAAGCAAGTAATAATAAGCTAAATTTTAATTCACTGTTATTTAGCTTAATAGACGATAATGTCAGATGTAATAATTCCTGTAAGTTATTTTAGCTAAAGAAATAAATAATAGAGAGAAAATCATCTGAATTGATGACAGAATAATTGTCGGAAGATTGCTGAATTTATGGAGGGGAATAGAGTTTACTTGGATGTTAGAAGATTTTATTGATAAAGAAATAACATTATTATATAAATAATTGTTTATTATGGATATTTAAGTAAATTGAAAAATACAAATACTGGAAAACTATGTAAATAATTTTCCAGTAGAAAATGACAATATACAAATGATCAGTTATTAGTTACTTCAACGTATGGATCATATCGATAATAACCCAGGAGCTTTTTGCCATCATAAGCAGCAAAGAACCATGTATATTGTTCTACGCCTGGTCTATGAGCTGTTGCTTGGAAATAACTGTCTTGAGATTCAACGAAAATTACCTTAGGGGCATCTTCATCTGCATTAACGCCTGAAGGAACCATTGGGACTTTTTTGCCTATAGGGTTCTGTGACCATATTTGTGATGGGACAGAGATGACATCCTCTCCTTTACTAAGCTTTTTGAATTTATACAGTATAATTGTATAGTCGAAATTATTAGATACAGTTGTCGCCCTCCATCTAATATTTGCATTAATGGGAACAGTTACACGGGCGCCAGATGAACTCGCCACTTTTAGTCCAAACTCTGGAGTATAATTAGCTATATATACATGCTGACGGATAATTGTTGGATCTTTAGGCTCCAGAGAACTTTTAAGATTATTAGTGCGAAGATATTCAATTATTGACTCAATATCAATAACAAAGGTCACATCAGCTGTAACAGAGTTCCTGGCTGTAACAGTATCATCTTTACCCTGAATGATTTCACTCATTATAACACCTCTTTACAAATTTAACTTATTTATTAGGAATCGAAAGGTTATTTTGCTTACTCATTATTATTCTAATAACTTTCTTTTTATATAATTAACTATTAAAGTTGAAACAGCTACTAGTATAAACCATAGTTTATACGGGAAAATTACTCATATATTTATCAGGTATTACTTCATATCGTTCAATATCTTAACTAATTTATTGTTGTAAAAAACAAAACATAAATCTTTAGATTAAAATATTAAACAATCACTTATATCGACTTGAAAATAGTTTAATGTTCTTCATGTGGTTATAATATATTTTTATATATATTATTTCCCCTGATTATTAAATTTTCAATTCTATTGATATAATTTCTCTTGTTTACGAATAAAATACATTGTGGCTTATCGGATCTTGCTTCTGTATAACAGTAAATAATTATTTTCTTTATTAAGTGTAAATTTTGCTACTATAATAAATATTAGGATTCACTATCAATATTCTTAATTTTCAAGAGGACATTGAATGAATATTTATCGACCATATACCTTACCCTATAATTTTCATAAATTAGACGTAGATGCACATTTTGTGGCTGAAATTTGTGAACTTATTAACAAAATTTCGGGATTTAGTTTGTTCTCCCTTTTATTAAAAGCGCGCTTTCCTATATCTAACCGAGAAGTGTATTTTTTTAATAATTATCATGAATCTTGGAGAACTCTTTATATAGAAAAAAAGTATTGGATGATTGATCCCGTTCTAAATTTCCGACCTGTGCCACCTTCTTTTTCAAAAATATGGGACTTAGATTTTTTTTCCAAATCTAATGGGCAAGAACTTTGGTATGTGAATCAGAAATATGGGTTTCGCTCTGGGATCACGTTTGGTCTTCCTGCATTTTCAGGAACTTATGGAATATTTTCTGTTGCGGGAAAAGATGGACCTATTGATAACGAGACAATGTATAAATGTAGTGGAGAAATTTTAGGAGTATATATTAGGATAATAAGATACTTAACATCACACACAAAGTATTTACAATCGTTCTATATCGATAATACTTCATTTTCACATAGAGAATTAGAGGTATTAAGGTATACCGCAGATGGAATGACATCAAGTGAAATTGCATCAACCATTTGTGTCACTAAAAGTACAGTTGATTTTCACCTAATGAATATCGTCAAAAAACTGGATTGTAAGAATAAATTCCAGGCAATAGCTAAAGCTGCATTACTTGGCTATATATAACTAATATCAATTTGCAATTATCAGATGATTATATCTTTTACCTTATAAATTAACTGAATGATTAATACTATTGCTCAAACGGATTATTAGGAGAATTTGAGAAAAAACTGACTTTTTACCTTTGTATCTTTATTGGTACTGTTGTAAATAGAAGGTTGGAGAGATTTTCCTGACAAGATGACAATGATATCTATTCAAAATATAAAATCAGCTTCAATAAATGCGCCTCTATTTTGGCAGAATAGTTATATTACGTTCTGCCTATACCTAATAGATTTCGAGTTGCAGCGAGGCGGCAAGTGAACGAATCCCCAGGAGCATAGATAACGATGTGACTGGGGTGAGTGAAAGCAGCCAACAAAGCAGCAGCTTGAAAGATGAAGGGTATATTCTTTGCTTAATATATGAGTGATTCAAAGGATGGTAATGACTGTTTGAATGGCTTTTAATGTTCCTACCAAACCAGTAATCCTCCTCTAAAATATTTATCAATAGTGAACCATTTCACCAGATAATCCGTAGTGCTATTTATTAAATAATGCCTAATAATATCCGCTGGAGTCATTATGCTCACACAGAAGAAACAGAAAATTACCCTATGGGAGTTTTTCCAGAGCCTAGGTAAAACATTTATGTTGCCCGTGGCATTGTTATCATTTTGTGGAATTATACTCGGAATTGGCAGCTCTCTCAGTAGCCGGGAGGTTATAACGCTACTACCGATATTAGATCACATGGCTTTTCGGTTGTTATTTGCCTGGATGAGTAAAATCGGCTCCTTGGCTTTCAGTTTTCTGCCTGTTATGTTCGCGATTGCTATCCCACTAGGTATGGCACGTGAAAATAAAGGTGTGGCAGCTTTTGCCGGCTTCGTAGGTTTTACGGTATTTAATCTGGGGATCAACTTTTATTTAACAACCACAGATATCCTGCCGACGACAGATCCCACGATATTGAAAGCCAATAACATCCAAAATATTCTTGGCATTCAATCCATTGACACTGGTATTTTGGGGGCGGTTATTGTCGGCATTATTGTTTATCTACTTCATGAGCGTTGTAATACAATCCGATTACCTGATGCATTGGCCTTTTTTGGCGGAGTACGTTTTGTTCCTATCATAACAACATTAATTTTAGGGTTGATTGGTTTGCTGGCGCCATTAATCTGGCCTTGGTTTGCGATGGGCATTATGGAATTAGGTAAATTAATTAATGATGCAGGTATTTGGGGGCCAATGGTTTTTGGGACGAGTGAGCGTTTGTTATTACCGTTTGGCCTACACCATATTCTGGTCTCTCTGATCCGCTTTACCGAAGCAGGCGGCACAATGGAGATTTGTGGTCATTCTGTCAGTGGCGCACTGACTATTTTCCAGGCGCAACTTTCATGCCTGGAAACGAATAATTTTTCAGGAAGTGCAACCCAGTTTCTATCGCAAGGAAAAATGCCGACATTTTTGGGAGGATTACCCGGTGCTGCACTTGCTATGTATCATTGCGCGAAACCAGAAAATCGCCATAAAATTAAAGGATTATTAATTTCAGGAATTGTCGCTTGTATGATTGGTGGTACGACTGAACCGATTGAATTCCTGTTTCTGTTTGCTGCTCCTGTATTGTATCTGGTCCATGCTTTACTGACTGGTATTGGATTTACTGTTATGGCGGTTCTTGGTGTAACGATTGGTAATACCGACGGTAATATTATTGACTTCATTGTGTTTGGTATTTTGCATGGCTTAAAAACTAAATGGTATTTAGTACCTATTATTGCGGTGATTTGGTTTGTTATCTATTATGTTATTTTCCGATTTGCTATCATTCGATTTAATATCAAAACACCGGGACGTGAAATTGACAATAATCACAAAGTGAATAGACCTGCGGCGGTCACGAATAAATTGGATTATGATATTCCGGCAATACTGGCTGCTTTAGGGGGTAAAGGTAATATCATTTCATTGGATAATTGCATTACTCGTCTTCGTTTATCAGTTAAAGATATATCTTTGGTTGATGGTGGAAAATTGAAGAGCTTACGGATCTTGGGGATTATTCATCTCAATCAACATAACTTACAAGTCGTTATCGGGCCGCAAGTACAATCGGTAAAAGATGAACTTGATGCATTAATTTAAGGAAGAAAACAATGTTTGACTTTGACACCCTAGTTAACCGCCGTGGTACTTGGTGTACCCAATGGGACTATGTTGGAGATCGTTTTGGTGCTGATGATCTTCTCCCTTTTACTATCTCTGATATGGATTTTGCTACTGCTCCCTGTGTGATTCAGGCGTTACAGAAACGTCTGAATCATGGTGTATTTGGTTACAGTCGTTGGCAGCATGAAGAATTTCTTGGTGCTATTCGTCATTGGTACCAACAACGTTTTAATTGTGAAATTAATACAAATTGGGTGGTTTATGGCCCTTCTGTGATTTACATGGCGTCGCAATTAATTCGTATTTGGTCTAAACCTGGTGAAAATATCGTTGTTCATACTCCTGCTTATGATGGTTTTTATAAGATTATTCAGGAGAATAAGCGGCGATTGCTTCCTTGCCCACTTGAGAAACAAGGTAATAACTGGGTGTGTGATATGAACCAACTTGAAGGTTTGCTATCGCAACCAGAAACTAAAATATTATTACTGTGCAACCCACACAATCCAACGGGCAAAGTCTGGAGTTATTCTGAACTTAAAACGATGTCTGCACTGTGTGAGCATTATAATGTTAACGTTATCAGTGATGAAATTCATATGGATATAACCTTGGGGGAAACAAAACATATTCCCTGGAGTAAAGTTGCCACGACACATTGGGCATTAATGACCTCAGCATCCAAGTCATTTAATATTCCTGCGCTTACCGGTGCTTATGGTTTTATTAATGATAATCATAGTCGTGAGGCATATTCTCATCAACTAACAGAGTGTGATGGATTATCTTCTCCTGCTATTTTAGCGATATCAGCCTATATTGCAGCTTACCGGGAAGGACATATCTGGCTTGATGAACTGCGCAATTACCTGAGTGATAACTTGAATTATGTGGCACAAGAACTGAATGCTGCATTTCCACAATTGAACTGGCAACCACCCCAGGCAACTTATTTGGCTTGGATAGACCTGCGTAATCTGAATATTGATGATGATAAATTGCAGCAGATACTTATCCATGAAGAGAAAGTTGCCATTATGCCGGGTAAAATTTATGGTGAAGCAGGTAAGGGGTTTCTTCGTTTTAATGCGGGGTGCCCCCGTAGCAAAGTTGAATTGGGTATTCAAAAATTGATCTCAGCGTTGAGAAAACTTTGCTGAAAATAGTTAATATTGGCAGATAAACTATTGTGATTATATTTTCAGTTAGCCGTGCACTCAACAAGGTAAACGGGGTTCGAAACTTAATCCTAACCCCGTGGAGTATAGCGAAGCTAGCCTTGTTAATACTGTATATATCGCCGGTAATGGTCGTTGGCACAATATCGGCGACGTTGAGGCACTTGACGCAGCATTTTCCCTAAGTATTTTTGTCACCCTTTGCCTTAGTGCTATCGCTAGCTTTCTTGATGTCAGGATCAGCATCAACAGTCTTACTGCCTTCTTTCATTGAAGAAGATGCCATGTTGCCAGTTGTCTTTGGATCATTAAAAGATTCACTATGAGTCTGTGATGTTTTCTGAACAGCGCCCATAAACCCGTTGAGAAACCCCATAACAGCCAGGGCTTCTGGAGATGTTTCTTTAATAATCTTTGCGTTAGGATCGGCAGGAGAGCCTGGAATTCTATTCTCCAACAATTTACTGAGGTTTTGAGCGGTTTCCGCATTATCTTTGCCAAATGAAAAGATGCTATCGAATGACATAATAATTATCTCCTGTGAAATATAACTTTAAGGTTTCCGGTAGAGTTCTTGCTCTGAATACTCCATAGACTCGGTCTCGAAGATTATATGATCAACTTCTAGAGCAGATACCGTTTCTGCCAATCCCGTTACACGATATGGTTTGCCACCAACCAGATTAAGCACGTTGATATCCTGGGCCACAATCTCAGCACTATTAGGCGGGGCGGTTTGGGGCGGGGACTTGATTGGAACGGGGGAGGCGTATCGAACAGCGATGAACCCAGCAAAGGTGACAGGAATCGTATAGTTATACCGTTTAATGACGCGACGTTGTGTAACAAGAGTTCGTATGCGCGATTTCGCAGAGATGCTACCATTGGTTCCAGAAGTGGATTTCCATGAGGTCGTCAGAGAACCACCGACTGAACCTTGAATAGCAAGCATAAGATTAGCGTATACCTCACCTTCGCCATGAGCGGCTGCGGTATCCGTATAAGTAACATCCACACTGCCTTGATCGTAACTCGCTCGAGCATTGTATTTTGTTTCTACGGTTTTTGTAAGAGAAGACATGCCTCGTACACCGAAGGTCAATTGAGCTGTGCCTTGAATGTTCCATGTTATTGTATTTGAAATCTCAAAATTTACATTATCGGCAAAGAAACGCTCCCTAGAATCACGATTTACATAGGTCCGCGAGGATAGGGTATCAGGTGGTGGTTGTGTAATATTTTTTCTCTCTTCAATCATTGGCGCTCCGATATTCATATAAGAATACCATCCACGACTTTCAGCTGTGCCATCTGGAAAATCTCCAAATGTTGCACCATTAATTGAAATTCCAATAGGTTTTTGCTTTTTGCCAGATGAATCAGTAACCACAAGTGCTGGAGTGTTGAGAATAGACTCATCAATCCCCAGCTCAAGCAGGTTTTGTGGCGTAATGATCTGACGATTTACATTCTCAAGGTTATACAACGATCCTTTAGTCGGCATGATTTTCTCCTATTAATTTTTAAAAGTTACATTTGCTACTTACCTACCTTCATTCCGATGATTTCATATGTTAATAATAACGTTAGTTGACAAGTTAAATACTGTCAAATCTCACAGGAAATATGGATTGGTATCGATAGCAGCAATGAACAGAAAGTGTCAAATTCGGTAGAAAACCTCATAAAAAGGCAGAATTAGCTAAAAATCGGCTCACTCAGGCAGTTCAGCGTGGCGTCTGAGATAAACGGGCTCCGGTCGGAGAAAGACAGGTTTTGCAGGACTGGCAGACGGTCAAGAAAGGCCCGGAGTTCATCGCGGAAGCGTCAGCCACGGCGTGGTAACCCAGTTTGCTGGCGGCCTGTGCCGCGATGGCGTGCCCGTCAAGCCAGTAAGGGGCCAGTGTCAGACTCTGTTCTCTCTCTCTATTTGTTCACTATTCTTCAAAAGGATAGGATTGAAAATAACTCATACCTTTTTGTCTTTCTTTATACCGCACAGCATAATTCCTTTTTTGAATATAGAAAATATGGCTTCTAATTTAGTGTTTTGATTAAAAGAAAATAAATATCAATAAATGCTTTTCATATTTAACCTGTCATTACATTCGTTATTTACTTCATTTAGAAAATTATCGTATTCTATGTTATCAACTAACCCTTGTTTCTTTCTTATAAGATATAATTTTCTTTTTCTCATATTTTCTTTAACTTGATCCTGGGTAGACATATTTATTCTGTCAAGGATATCCTTTTCTGCTTTTCTATAATCCTCATGAAGATAAAACTCAGATACCAGATCAGAGAAAAATCATTCCAAACAATATAGTTACCTGATATGTCTTGATCGAAAAGAAGCTTTAATGCCCTATCTTTATTATCAATAATTTCATATTCATTAAATTCTTCAATAGAACCGGATAAAAAATTCGAACTTTTAAAAAATTCAACGGTTCCATATAGAAATTTATTATCTCATCCATATTGAACTATCCTAAAATTTTACTCCAGAGATAAAAGATGCTTTGTCTTACTTTTTAATTTACGTCTTTCCCCTGAATATTAGTGTTATACCTATCTTTGGGTTTAATAATATTGCCATTCTCCATATCTTTTTTAGCTATATTTTGGATGTGAGCTACTTGTTTCGATATGGCATCAGTTGATTGATTTAAATTTATTTTATCCAGAGTATTTCTTATTGCATCAGTATATCCGTGATGATTACCTTGATGCCTTGCCATTGCACTCACCCGTCGGCGTTGGCGTGGCATGGGTATTCACCTCGGTAAGAAAGAAGCTAGCCGGAAGCGATTCCAGCTTTTTGTTGTTTCAGAGAGAAAATAGAATAAAATAGCTAAAATATAGCCTATGTATATATTTACTATTAATATTATATTTTTATGTATTATTATTTCATTTATCTTCTTATTTATTTTATATTTTTGTGATTTTAATTTATATATTTAATATATAACATCAACCCTGTAAAATATTTATTTTAAGCATAAAGATAACAAAGCCGGAGAGAATATGGGGATCTTTCTGGCTTTTTACTATTAGCTTAGGGTAATTTTATTTTCCCTTTTTTGATATTAGTTTTAATGCCGTACCTAAAATCTACACAATAGTGATTCAAGACTTCATCTAATTTAATTAGCTTTATTCCTTTGATATTTTCTTTACTGAATTTGTTAGCTACTTTTTCTGAAATAAAGATAAATCCTGCTAATAAAGTAGTCCGTATTAAAAAAATATCATAATTTAATGATTCATTATGAAAAGGTAATTTATGAGGAATTAAGTTTCCATATTTATCTTTTTCTAGTATTGAATTTTCTTCATTTAGAAATAACGCCTTGTCAGTAAAAAAAGATAATTTAATGAGCTATTGATAGTTTTTCCATCTTTAATCGATGTCGCAATTAACTTTTTTAAAACATGATCGCTTAATTTAAATTCATTGATAATATCGAGAAATCTATCAGATAGGATATGAGCCATATTGTGTTGATAATAATTAAACCCCAATTTCCAAATATTTTTATTACATAATGAATACAAAGTATTAGGGCATTCCTTATCTAATAGATAATAAGGCATATTATGCCTGGAGCCTTCATAATCCCATTTTTTATTAATTTGCTTCTCGGTATCTACTATAGCATGAAGATATCTTGGTATGAGTGAAGAATTATAAGCGTTCATTAATACATAATAATTCATTAATTTACTCTCCCACATTTGGTTGTAGACACTTGACCAGACCATATTTTATTTTTCGTATCCATCTGATTATTGTTTTTAAAATCATATTTTCTTCATGTGGATGAAAAGCATCATTCAGAATCATTCCAATCATATTGTCCTGCTCATGGATAAAGAAAATTTCATTTTATAAAAATATAACCTTGGCAATAAACTGTTTTTTGAGACGGAATTAAACCATTGGATTCATTCTCTTATAAATATACCATCGATAAGCTCCAGTCGGCGCTGGCTTACCGTGGGTATGCGCCAAGATAGATCATCAGAAGGCCGGAAGATCGCGTGGATCTTTCAGCCTTACTTTTTTAATTAAAAATACCTTTATTTTCAGATTTTTCTATGAATAAGTCTTGTAAATTTCCTTGTATTTCTTCGTCTTCATAAGTTAGCGTAAAATCACCATCTATATTGGGTGGAAAGTGAGAACTATCAATGGTTCCAAATATAGTTGATGATGTATCAGATATAACTACCTTGAAGAAGTCAAAAATAGCTTTTTTGTCTTGATCATCTAATTTTGATAATGCTTTTCTGGCTTTTGCATACACATCATCATTATTATTTATTGGACTGATTAAACTATTCTGATAACGGAGTAAGTTGTCATTAAATAATTCACTGAAAATCGACTCTATTATTTTATCATTATTTCTCATATGGTTATCTTTTCAGTGCATTTAAATTTGACTTCCAGATCAGAGAGATCAAGCTGCGGATGCGGGAATTTATTGGGGATTATAAGGCTGGATGAGACGTTTCATTTTAAAATGGGTAAGCCAGATTTCTCTGGCTTGTCATTATTAATATAAAGTAGCTTTTATAAGTCCTCTATAGCTTGTCTTATTTCTTCTAAGAGAAACTCAGCATAACTATCTGCAATTATGTTTTTAGTTCCATCTCTTTTGAAGGATAATGCAGTCTCAACTACTACAGCCTCTCCTGTTTTTCCTTTAATACAGGTATCAATAGAATAGGAAGGGCCATATCCCGATGATTTTATTTTAATCATCCCTTCATCTATATCACTTGAATCTCTGGCCTTAGCACAACTGGTTAAGCGGCTATGCTGATCTGAGATACGTGCCTGTGCCGTGAATGACGAGGAAGAGTATCAGATCAAAGATGCCATCGGTAAGCTCCAGTCAGCGCTGGCTTACCGTGGGTATGCGCCCCGGTAGATCATAGAAAGGCCGGAAGATCTTGGGTGATCTTCCGGTTTTTTTAATTAACTAGCATTATATATATCGTGTAGATTACTATTTTTATTCAAGTTAATTATACTTTCCTTTTTATAAGTCAATATTAATTCACCTTTATTTTCATCATTTTCTATTGCACGTACACCATCAATAACACAAAGAATACCGAATAATGTATTATCAGCCACGATTCTTATTATTTTATTGATTAGTTCTTTCTCTTTCTCTGATTTTTCATGATAAAAATCAGACAATTCAACTAATTCTCTTTGTGGTTTTCTGCCAGGAGGAGATTCAAGTATTGAGATAGTATCTTCGATAGCAGCATCTCTTACTACAAGTTTTAATATATCTACAAAAAGTTGAGAATTCATCTTTTTACCTTATTTTAGTGAAGGTTTTTGAATACATTTCTTTATTCAATTTGAGCAAATCTTTTATTGCAGAAGGAGGGGCATTAGTATAGTTGCGCAAATCCCTAATATCTTTTGTCAATAAATCTCTAGCCGATCCCGTATACGGTCCTTTCATTGTAGGAATGAGTTTGTGTTCTCCTCTAGGAAGAGCCATTGATGGAGCTGTTTTAGGATCATAACCAGTAATGATCTGCCCCGCTGGATGTTTTTGAGTGTTGTGGCAGGTTGAGCATCATCATCAGCTGATGCAGGGGGCCCTGCGGGGAGTCCCAGGTGAACTCGGCGGTCAGGGTATCGCCGCCATTGAGCTGGCCGTTTTCCTGGGCGATAAGCTGATAGTTTTTCAGCTGCTGACGGAGGGCGGTGATTTCGCGCTCGGCAAACTGGGGGAAGTCGAGGCCCCAGGGCAGGGTATCG
>NZ_JAPFCD010000074.1:0-19917 GCF_026153155.1 Photorhabdus aballayi
TCATTCCGATTTAAGTACGGTAAATTAACGTATACGGTAGTTTGCTGTACGGAAATTGGATAAGTAAGTTTTAATATTGAGTTTGTATTCTCACATTATATTGTCATTGTTAGATTATCTCGGTTTAATAAGTAAAGTCCGTCATCAGCTTTCGTCCAGTATGAACTGTTGTGGTTCAATAACCCTGGATACCTATCCCCGAATAATCCTTCTCTTCTGACACCTAAAACAGATAAAAATCGGGTCATTTTTTTACATAAGTAGGGCAGGAAAAATACTAAGATGCCCTTAGTCAACTTATTAACCTAATTCTGGAAAGGATAATGCATATTCAGCACATTGGCGGCCATGCACCGCTTAGCCAAACTCAAGTTCCTCAGAACGCCTCAGTTTCTCCCCTACTTGAACAGGGCAACCGCTTGTTTGAACAGTCTGTCCGACGTGGTCCGCTGCATTTCCAGAGTTCGGATCTCAAGCATTTGATCACCGAATTGCGCCAGTTGCAGAGTGCTCCCAACAGCGCGCAAGCCCAACGGGTGCAGGATGCTATCCAGCACTGGGAGAACCACCACCCCAAAGAGGTGGCGGCCCGTAGCACTCTCCTTGCCGAGCTTAAACAGGGTCTGGCAGAGCAAGGCGCCGTGGTGCGTACCTTTCAACCAAAGGTAATGGCGTCCGGTTCCCAAGCGATGTTACAGCAGGCTATGCCAGCCTTACAGAAGATGGGGACTTACGCATGCACCGATGCCGGTACTTTCGTCAGCAAGCAACATCTTCATTATCAGCAAATTATGGAGAGATTGCGGTTATTCAATGACAGCCCGGAGCGCCTGAGGGGTAACAACCAAGCCAACATGATGTCCAACATGGCGGCTATCGCCGCTAGACAAGGCAACGTTAGCCTCAACCAACTGCAATCTATCGCTGCTCGTGTCGCTCAAGCTCAGGCTGGTTGCTGCACTACCTTGGCCTATTCTGCGGCAGCCGAACTGATGAAGCACAATCAAGGTGACCAACAGCGCATTGAGGTAGTCGCTCATCGTGGCTCCAAGGGGCATACCCAGACTCACTGTTTCGTGGTGGTCGGGCGCGATCCCAATAGTGAACTTAATAAACCCGAAACTTGGGGCTCCCAGGCATATGTCATCGATCCTTGGGCTGCGACCATAGGCGGTAAATTGCAAGGTACGCCGAGTAATCCTCCGATCGCCAACTTGTGGCCGCCGACTGAATCTGTGTTCGACAACCATAAAGAGTAACTATGTTTAATGCTTTATTATCGGAGCTGTGCCGACGCCTCGGACAGACCGAAGAATCTCTGCACTCGGAGGGGCTCGATCTGCCGCTCGGCCCTTTTAGTCTGCATATCCGCCAACGCGACGAACTGGTGACTTTGTTTATCCCGCTAGGTAATGTCGAACCTCGTTCGTTGGCTACACTGGCCGACTGGCCATCACTGCAATTGAGCCGCAGTGGTGAGGGCGAAACTCTGCTCTGGAGCCGTGAATGGCTGGAGAGATTGGATGCCGAGTTGTTGGCCAGTTTGGTCGAGCGGATGTTACAGCAAGCCAGGGACCTTACGGCTACGGCCCCTATCACCGAAAGCCAAGAATGGCCGCCGTTCAGTATCCAAGGGAGTTCATGGCACAAAGTTTAGGTGAAAAACCTTAAGAAGCTTTAAGAGATTAATCCGGTGTATTATTGCAAGCCACAGGTGATATTATTTTGTGCATTCGTTATACCATGCGTTGATTAATGGCCTAATTACTGAGTAAAGGCTCTCTCACTGGGGAGCTTAACGGAAATAATTTGTGAGAAATTCACAGGAATAGACTTTTAAATTAATTTTATATAATTGCTTGATTACGAGACTAAACCATCGGTGTCTATATTTGTGCGTAAAAATGAATAGGGGCGGTTTCCCACCCCTTACAGACTCTTAAGTAGGTTTCAGCAGGTCAAAGAATGCTAATCTGCGTTGACATGGTATTTCGAGGCCAATTAGCGGAAGTGTTCTGGTAGCTGAAGATACCGTTCTGGTAGCCATCGAGGCTGTATTCCTTAAGGAAACCAACCACAATTTGGCCCGCAGCACATGGCCAATTGTAGTACCCGTTTGTGATGCAAACAGGTGTAGAAGAGTACAGCGAGTATGGCAGTGCGCCGCCGTTCATCCAAGCAAAGGAGTTATATCCGTAGCCAATTTCCAGAACTGCGGCGCGGAGCTGCTGTCCTCCGTGATTGCAGTTTGTCACCGGCAAATTGGAAGTGTATTCCCACCCGCAATTCGTTGAGCCAACGGCATAGACCCACATATTGGTTAGCGGAGGTGCAGGGGCGTAAGCTACCCCAGATTTAATGTCGAGCTTTTTCTCTTCTTCGGCCCGGATAGGGCTCTCAGGGTTAGGCAGTAGCTGGGATTGCGCTGCTAGAGCATTTTGAGTAGTAGGGACCTCTTTTGGTTGCTCTGTTTGGGCATAGGCGTTAACGCCAAACAAGGAAGCAACAGATAACAACATGGCAAGTTTATTTTTCTTCACGACTGAATCCTCTTAGAAATGGAAAAGCACAATTCTAGGGAAGTGAGCAAAAATCACATCATCAAATTTTATTTATGTAACTGACGGAATTTAATCTGGTGTTGTCGTGTTTTTTCTTGTTTTGTTGTGAATGCCCGACTGTAAAATAATAAGAAAATTTTCTTAAATTTGGTTTTGGCTGATGAAAAATGGCTTCTTTTTTATTGCCTATTGAGCACATCTTGTACGGGACTGTCTGGAGAAAAAGATACCAGTACTGTGCTCAATAATGTCACTACCGTTGCGTGGAGATTATCTATTATTGACTGCTATTAACCTGTATTTCGCATCCCTGCTGCGATACCAGCAATGGTTACCATCAACGCTTGTTCAACCTGAGGATCGGCATGTTGTTGCTGACGGGAACGCAGTAATAGCTCTGCCTGTAGGACATTTAATGGATCAGTGTAAACATTACGCAAGGCGATTGATTCTGCAATCCACGGTAAATCTGCCATCAGGTGTTCATCTTTGGAAATAGCTAATACCGTTTTAATATCCGCAGAGAGTTGCTCACGCAGTTTCTGACCTAACGGCCATAAGCTCTTATCTACCAGACGATGATCGTAATATTCTGCCAACCATAAATCAGCTTTGGCGAAGACCATTTCCAACATCCCAATGCGAGTGGTAAAGAAAGGCCAATCCCGGCACATTTCTGCTAGTACATCCTGTTTTCCCTCATTCACAACTTTTTGTAGCGCAGCGCCTGCTCCTAACCAGGCTGGCAACATGAGGCGATTTTGTGTCCAGGCGAAAATCCACGGGATAGCGCGTAAACTTTCTACACCACCTGCCGGATGACGTTTGGCTGGGCGAGAACCTAAAGGCAGTTTTGCTAATTCCTGTTCTGGTGTTGCGGCACGGAAATAGGGTACAAAATCGGGCTGTTCACGCACATAATCACGATACATTTTGCAGGAAACATCAGACAGGGTATCCATCACCTGATGCCACTCTGGTTTAGGCTCCGGTGGCGGCAATAGGTTTGCTTCCAGAATTGCACTGGTATACAAGGCTAAGCTACTGATAGTGACCTGTGGCAGACCGAATTTAAAGCGGATCATTTCACCCTGTTCAGTCACACGTAGGCCGCCTTTCAGGCTTCCTGGTGGTTGGGAAAGCAGAGCAGCATGTGCCGGCGCACCGCCACGGCCGATAGTACCTCCGCGACCGTGGAACAAGGTCAGTGTGACGCCCTCGTTTTCACAGACCTTGATTAAGGCGTCCTGTGCTCGGTACTGCGCCCAGGCAGCAGCCATCACTCCGGCATCTTTTGCTGAATCAGAGTAACCAATCATCACCATCTGTTTGTCCTGAATCAGCGCGCGATACCATTTAATATTCATTAATTGCTGAATGACATTTTCGGCATTATTCAGGTCATCAAGGGTTTCGAATAGCGGGGCAACGGGTAAGGTAAACGGACAACCAGCTTCTTTCAGTAGCAAATGAACCGCTAGTACATCAGAAGGCACTTTAGCCATTGAGATAACGTAAGCGGCGATAGCGTCTTGCGGTGACTCTGCAATGACTTTGCAGGTTGCGAAAACTTCTTGTGTTTCAGCGCTTGGTTGCCAGTTATGTGGGATCAATGGACGTTTAGAACGCAGTTCATGTAGCAGGAAAGCTTGTTTCTCTTCTTCTGACCAACTAGTGTAGTTGCCTAATTCTAGGTATTGCGTCAGTTCAGAAATCGCGGTTGTATGGCGAGTGCTTTCTTGACGTACATCAATGCGTACCAGTGATAGGCCGAAGCAACGGATACGGCGTAAGATATCCAATAATTGACCATTGGCGATGATTTCCATCCCGCAGGTTTTTAGTGACTGATAACAGGCGTAAAGTGGTTGCCAAAGCTGTTCATTGTCCACCAGCAAATCAGTGGGTGGCAGAACTTGTTCACCTTTCAGTTGTTTCTCCAAATAGGTCAGCGTATTGCTGAGTTGTGTCCGCAGTTTTTTAGCAATTTCTCGGTAAGGTTCTAGAATTTCATCACCACCCGCCAGTTTACGAACTTCTGGTGTACATTCAGACATGGATAGCTCAGAAACCAGAACCTGAATATCTTTCAGGAATAGATCCGCTGCTTTCCAGCGGCTAAGGAGTAACACATGGCGAGTAACTTCAGATGTGACATTCGGGTTGCCGTCCCGGTCGCCGCCCATCCAGGAAGTAAAGCGAACAGGTACTGCTTCGACTGGCAAGCTGTAATTGATTGACTCTTCCAGTTGTTCATTGAATTCACGTAAGAATGCCGGTACACCTTCCCACAAGCTGTTTTCCACCATAGCAAACCCCCATTTAGCTTCATCAATTGGGGTAGGACGGATTTTGCGGATTTCATCGGTATGCCATGACTGGGCAACTAATTGACGCAGACGGCGCATAATGTTGTTACGCTCATAATCCGCGAGATCATCATGATCGAGTTGTGATAGGCAGGTGTTAACGGCCACCAGTTTATGGATCAATGTACGACGCGCGATCTCAGTTGGGTGAGCGGTGAGAACCAGCTCAATAGATAATTCGTTTACCGCTTTTTTCAGGTCGTCATTACTGAAATTTTTTTCTTTTAAACGGGTGAATAATTTCGCTAACGCAACGGGGTTACTGGCAGCTTCACCATGTGGAGAGATGCTGTGATACTGTTCTGCGACGTTTGTCAGGTTGAGAAATTGATTGAAAGCGCGGGCAACTGGCAATAGTTCATCATTAGATAGGTTTTGCAATGTAGATAATAGTTGCTGGCGGTGTGTTTCATTGCCCGCACGGGATGATTTGGATAATTTGCGTATAGTCTCAACTTTATCGAGAATATCTTCTCCTAACGCTTCTTTGATTGTGTCTCCGAGCAGCTTACCTAGCATGCTGACATTACTGCGCATTGCGGAATATTGTTGATTCATGTGACTTTTGGCCTTTATTGCTGGCAGAATGTTGATTCTGTTCCGGTAGAAAAATTTCATTTAAGTGGCAGAAAGTTGTTTTTTTGTGTCGCCACTGTTTCGCATTTACCCTAAACCCTCATATTCATATCAGAAAATCATCAGTTTGGGCGAAATTTCTAAAATTTAATGGCAGGTTGTATTCCATAAGTATTACTTATGCTCAGAAGGCTTGGGGAAGGTGCTTTTGTTTCTGTTGTGATGCTTGAGTCCCCCTGACTTTTGGGGGACGAGTAAAACGATTAACTATTGCTTAGACAAAAATGATCTATTAACTGGGAAATTATCTTTCTGGTGGGTTCAATAAACGACATATCAATGAATTCATCTGGTTGATGTGCCTGTTCAATAGATCCTGGGCCAAGGACTAATGTTGGACATAATTCCTGAATGAATGGTGCTTCGGTACAGTAGTTGACCGTTTCAGCCTTGCGGCCTAGCAGTTTCTCTATCACATCAATCATCTTGTGATCGGTTGGGCATGCATAACCGGGAATAGGGGGATGTAATTCGTTGATAGTCAGACGGCCAGGCCAACGTTGTTTCACGGGTTCCAGTGCTTCATTTAACAGCCCGTTCAGATCCTGCAACGTTAGTCCCGGTAATGGGCGAATATCCATATGTAATTCACAATGGGCACAAATACGATTTACTGCGTCACCTCCATGAATATAGCCGAAATTCATAGTTGGATATGGAATGGCAAATGCCGGGTTGTTATAACGCTCTTTTAGCGTATTGCGTAGTTCAATCAAGTGACCAATAGATTCGTGCATCAAATCAATGGCGTTTATACCACGATCTGGATCACTGGAATGTCCGGATTGGCCAACAATGCGGATAGCGTTCGATAAATGTCCTTTATGTGCACAGATAGGATGCAATGAAGTCGGTTCGCCGATAATCGCGAAATCTGGTCGAATAGCGGTACTTGCGGCAAAATAACGGGCTCCTGCCATTGTCGTCTCTTCATCTGCGGTTGCCAGAATGTACAGCGGATGGGTTATTTTACTGACGTCAATGTCCCGCAACGCATCAATAATAAAGGCGAAAAAGCCTTTCATATCTGCTGTACCTAAACCGTACAGTTTGTTATCTCGCTCTGTCAGGGTGAAGGGATCTTTAGTCCAGCGCCCATCGTCAAAGGGGACAGTATCAGTGTGTCCACATAAGAGTAGCCCACCTGGGCCACTCCCCAGTGTCGCCAGCAGATTGTATTTTCTGTGGGCTTCGGGGACGGGTTGTATCTCAATTTCGAAACCAATTTCCTTTAACCAACTTGCCAGTAGGTTGATGAGAGATTCATTACTCTGGTCAATACTGACATCGGTGGCGCTGATAGATGGAGTAGCGATTAATTGCTGAAATAGCTCAATAAATGGAGGTAATTTAATATTCACTGTTGACAGCCTTTATTCATGATAGTATCAATATTCATGCATTTTTTTTGAATAAAAATACATTATCCTGTTTAAATACTGAGCACAAGGTAAGATATCCTATGTTGAATACGCTGGTTGTTGGTGCAAGTGGTTACACCGGAGCAGAACTGGCAGCATATCTGCATCGTCATCCGTATACGAATCTGATTAGACTTATGGTTTCTGCTCAGAGCGTTGATGCAGATAAATGCTTCTCAGATTTACATCCACAGTATAAAGGCATTGTTGATCTACCGCTGCAACCAATGACTGATATTATTAATGCTGCTAAAGGGATTGATGTGGTTTTCCTTGCCACCGCCCATGAAGTTAGTCATGACATTGCGCCGCTATTTCTGGCGGCAGGTTGCACTGTATTCGATCTCTCCGGTGCCTATCGCGTACAAAACGCTCAGACTTATCAACAATACTACGGATTCAAACATAAGCATACTGAATGGTTAGCACAAGCAGTATATGGACTTGCCGAATGGCAGTCTGAAAAGATCAAACAGGCTCAATTGGTTGCTGTACCGGGGTGTTACCCAACAGTTTCTCAACTCTCTCTGAAGCCACTGTTGGAAAATAATTTGCTAGATACCAGCTATTGGCCAGTGATTAATGCTACCAGTGGCGTGAGTGGCGCAGGTCGGAAAGCCAGTATGACCAACAGTTTCTGCGAAATCAGTTTACAACCTTATGGAATATTTACTCATCGTCATCAACCGGAGATTGAGGAACATCTGGGAACCAGGGTGATTTTTACTCCGCATCTTGGCAATTTCGCACGGGGTATTCTTGCCACAATTACCTGTAAATTGAAGCCGGGTGTTACCGCAGAACAGATAAATGAAGTTTATCAGCAAGCATACAAAGATAAGCCATTGGTGAGGCTCTACAGCAAAGGAGTGCCGGCATTGAAATCCGTTATTGGGCTACCGTTCTGTGATATTGGTTTTGTTGTACAGGGTGATCATCTGATTGTTGTGGGTACTGAGGATAATCTTTTGAAGGGCGCGGCAGCTCAGGCAGTTCAGTGTATGAATATACGTTTTGGGTTTGAAGAGACTCAGGCATTACTTTAATTATTGACGTGAAGGAGTAAAGAAGATGGAACCTTTGGTCATAAAGTTAGGTGGCGTGTTACTGGACAATGAAGAAGCATTGGAACGCGTGTTTACTACATTGCAGGAATATCGGCAAACACACAAACGCCAGTTGGTTATTGTTCATGGTGGTGGTTATTTGGTGGATGAACTGATGCAGAAGTTGCAACTGCCAATAGTAAAGGAGCAAGGGTTGCGGGTAACACCCGCTGATCAAATTGGGATTATCACCGGCGCATTAGCGGGTATAGCCAATAAAACCTTATTGTCGTGGGCGACTAAATATCAACTTGCATCAGTTGGATTATATTTGGGAGATGGTAATGTGGTCAGGGTTTCCCAACTGAATGAAGAATTGGGGCATGTGGGAAAAGCGATACCGGGCGATGCTAAGTTGCTGAAAACGCTACTGGATGCAGGTTACATACCCATTATCAGCTCGATTGGGGTAACAGATAAAGGAGAGTTGATGAATGTGAATGCTGATCAGGCAGCAACGGCGGTAGCTCAGACACTAGGCGCTGATTTAGTATTGCTCTCTGATGTTAGCGGTATTTTGGATGGTAAAGGGCAGAAAATCCCTGACATAAATGCTGAGAAAGCAGAGCAACTTATTGCACATGGCATCATTACTGACGGCATGATTGTGAAGGTGGATGCTGCTTTAGATGCAGCTAGGACACTAGGTCGCCCGGTAGATATCGCCAGTTGGCGTCATGCAGATCAACTGACCGACCTGTTTAACGGTGTTCCCGTCGGTACTCGTATTCTGGCTTAAATTAAGTTTGATTAATTTTCGGCAAAGCTTTGCTGATAAATAACAACGGAATTTCAAAGGATAACTTCATGCATACTAAAGATATTAAAAAGATCGTTCTTGCCTATTCTGGTGGTCTGGATACTTCTGCCATTATTCCTTGGCTGAAAGAGCATTATGACAATTGTGAAGTTGTTGCGTTTGTCGCTGATGTGGGACAAAGCCGTGAAGATCTGGAGGGTGTGGAGCAGAAAGCTTTACGATCTGGCGCATCAGAATGTCACGTTGTAGATCTACGTGAGGAATTCATCAAAGATTATGTTTATCCGGTACTAAAAACCGGTGCTTTGTATGAAGGTAGCTATTTATTGGGCACTTCAATGGCACGACCTATTATTGCTAAAGCACAGGTTGAGTTGGCACTGAAAGTGGGGGCAGATGCACTTGCTCATGGCGCAACAGGTAAGGGTAACGATCAGGTTCGGTTTGAAAGCACTTATACGGCATTAGCCCCTCAGCTAAAAGTAATTGCGCCGTGGAGAGAGTGGGATTTGCGTTCTCGTGAAGCGTTGTTGGATTATCTGAAAGTGCGAGATATTCCAACAACGGCAACATTGGAGAAAATTTACAGCCGTGATGAAAATGCATGGCATATCTCGACCGAAGGTGGCGTACTGGAAAGCACCTGGAATGCATCCAATAAAGATTGTTGGGTGTGGACAGTTGATCCAGAAGAGGCGCCAAATGAAGCGGAATTGGTCAGTGTCACGATTGAGAAAGGCGAGGTTGTTGGAGTCAACGGCAAGATAATATCTCCATATCAATGCCTTGAAGCGCTGAATGTTATAGGGGCAAAACATGGTATCGGTCGGATCGATATCGTGGAAAACCGGCTGGTGGGCATAAAATCTCGCGGTTGTTATGAAACACCGGGAGGGACCATTATGATGGCCGCGTTGCGTGGTGTTGAACAACTGGTTCTGGACCGCGATAGCTTTAAGTGGCGTCAGCAGCTTGGGCTGGAAATGTCCTATGTTGTTTATGACGGACGTTGGTTTGCCCCGCTACGTCAGTCTATTCAGGCAGCCGCAGAGGCGCTGGCTGAGGATGTCAGCGGTGAAGTCGTATTGAAACTCTATAAAGGCCAGGTGACAGCGATCCAGAAGAGATCCACAAATAGCCTTTATTCTGAAGCGTTTGCAACGTTTGGTGAAGATGAGGTTTACGATCACAGCCATGCAGCAGGATTCATCCGTCTGTATTCGCTCTCTTCACGTATTCGGGCATTAAATAGTAAAGAGTAATTTCATCGTTCGTAGTTGTGGAGATAATGGTTAGGTTGTTAACTTATTCTTAATACTTGATTTTTCTGGCCTATTATCTCCATTTTGCGTTTATAAAAGACAATAAATCACTCAGACATCAGATAATCAGGAACGAAAATATGGCACTCTGGGGCGGGCGTTTCAGTCAGAAAGCAGATCAACGGTTCAAACAATTTAACGATTCACTTCGCTTTGATTACCGGTTGGCGGAACAGGACATTACCGGTTCAGTTGCATGGTCGAAAGCGCTGGTAACGGTTGGCGTGCTAACCGTTGAGGAACAACAAAAACTGGAGTTGGCATTAAATGAATTGCTGAATGAGGTTCAGTCTAATCCACAAGCCATCTTGCAAAGTGATGCAGAAGATATCCACAGTTGGGTAGAAGGGCAGTTGATCAGTAAAGTTGGCGAGCTGGGTAAAAAGCTCCATACTGGCCGTAGCCGTAACGATCAGGTGGCAACAGATCTCAAACTGTGGTGTAAAGGATATATTTCACATCTCCATCAGGCGATTGTTGAGTTACAGCAGGCATTGGTGGTTACCGCGGAGAATAATCAGGATGCGGTGATGCCGGGCTATACCCATCTGCAAAGAGCACAGCCTATTACCTTTGCTCACTGGTGTTTAGCATATGTAGAAATGTTGGTCCGTGATGAAAATCGGTTACAGGATACGTTAAAACGATTGAATACCAGCCCGCTTGGGTGTGGTGCATTGGCTGGAACCGCTTATGATATTGACCGCGAACAACTTGCATCGTGGCTAGGTTTTGCTTCAGCGACGCGTAACAGCTTGGATAGTGTTTCAGATCGTGACCATGTATTGGAACTGCTATCTAATGCCAGTATCAGTATGATCCATCTTTCCCGTTTTGCGGAAGACCTAATTTTCTTTAATAGTGGTGAAGCAGGATTTATTGAACTGTCAGATCGAGTTACTTCCGGTTCTTCTCTGATGCCACAGAAGAAAAACCCGGATGCATTGGAGTTAATCCGTGGGAAATGTGGCCGGGTGCAGGGGGCATTGACCGGTATGATGATGACCTTAAAAGGTCTGCCGCTGGCCTATAATAAAGATATGCAAGAGGATAAAGAGGGGTTGTTTGATGCGTTGGACACTTGGCTAGATTGTTTGCATATGGCAGCGTTGGTGTTAGATGGCATTCAGGTCAGGCGTTCACGTTGTGCAGAAGCAGCTAAACAGGGTTATGCTAACGCGACCGAGTTAGCTGATTATTTGGTTGCAAAAGGTGTTCCATTCCGTGAAGCTCACCATATTGTTGGGGAAATTGTGATTATGGCGCTTGCTCAGGGTAAGGCACTGGAAGCGTTGTCATTAACAGAGTTGCAGAAGTTCAGCAGTGCAATTACTGAAGATGTATATGATATTTTGTCTCTGCAATCTTGTCTGGACAAACGCCTTGCAAAGGGTGGCGTATCGCAAAAACAGGTCGTGAAAGCGATTGTAGAGGCTAAGCAGAGGCTAAAATTAAGTTAGTCATTATCAGCAGGGGGGATTAATCTATCCCCTGTAAAATAAATGAGATCTTTATATATAAGTTTTTAATGATTATCTGATAGTCTTTTCCTCACATTGATATAATTATTTATTGGTAGTTTCTATCATTTATATTAAATATGTTGAGGTGGGAATGAATATCCGCGATCTGGAATATCTTGTGGCGCTTGCTGAGCATCGGCACTTTCGCCATGCTGCTGATTCTTGCCACGTCAGCCAACCTACATTAAGCGGGCAAATTCGTAAGCTTGAGGATGATCTGGGTGTAATGTTATTAGAGCGCACCAGCCGTAAAGTTTTGTTCACTCAACAAGGGATGTTATTAGTAGAACAGGCCAGAACGGTTCTCCGTGAAGTTAGGATTTTGCAGGAAATGGCGTCACTTCAAGGGGAAAACATGTCTGGTCCTCTGCATATTGGTCTGATCCCTACAATTGGTCCATATCTGTTGCCTCATATTATTCCTGGGCTTCATGGCTTGTTTCCTAAGTTGGAAATGTATCTGTATGAAGCCCAGACGCAAAGTCTGTTAGCCCAGTTGGATAGTGGCAAATTGGACTGTGCGATTCTGGCAATGGTTAAGGAGACAAGAGCCTTCATTGAAGTACCATTGTTTGAAGAACCCATGAAACTAGCTATCTATGATGGTCATCCTTGGGCAGAGCGAAAAAAAATTGCGATGGATGAATTGGCAGGTGAAAAATTGTTGATGCTAGAAGATGGTCATTGCTTGCGTGATCAGGCTATGGGGTTCTGTTTTCAGGCTGGCGCGAAGGAAGATACCCATTTTCGTGCAACCAGTTTGGAAACTCTGCGTAATATGGTTGCTGCCGGTAGTGGAATAACCTTATTACCTGATCTGGCAGTGCCACAAGAGAAAAAACGTGATGGAGTCTGTTATCTGGAGTGTAGCAACCCTGAACCTAAGCGATCTGTTATTTTGATTTATCGTCCTGGTTCACCTCTGCGTGGTCGCTATGAGCAACTGGCAGAGGCTATTAGAGCTAAAATGGGCACTTATTACGAACAATCAAAATAGCCGGTTCAGGCCATTTAGAGCTGCGACACGATAGGCTTCAGCCATAGTCGGATAGTTGAAAGTAGTATTGACGAAATATTCGATAGTATTACTTTCACCTTTCTGTTCCATAATCGCTTGGCCGATATGAATGATTTCAGCCGCACGTTCCCCGAAACAATGAATACCAAGAATCTCTTTTGTTTCTCTATGGAACAGTATTTTTAGGCTTCCTACGTTCATCCCCGCAATTTGTGCGCGTGCAAGATGCTTAAATTGTGCGCGTCCAACTTCATAAGGCACTTTCATTGCTGTTAATTGTTGTTCGGTTTTACCTACAGAGCTGATTTCAGGAATGGTATAGATACCTGTTGGAATATCTTCAATCAGATGAACTTCGGCGTTTCCTTTCGCCATTGCTTGGGCGGCAATTCGGCCTTGATCATAAGCGGCGGAGGCCAAGCTTGGGTAACCGATAACATCTCCTACAGCGTAGATGTTTTCATTGCTGGTTTGATAGATTTTGTTAACTTTCAGTAAACCGCGGCTATCTGCTTCCAGACCAACGTTTTTCAGCCCTAAAGTATCAGTATTACCTGTTCGGCCATTAGCATAAAGCAGACAATCAGCTTTGACTTTTTTACCGGATTTGAGATGAACGATAACACCATCATCAACACCTTCAATTTTAGAATATTCTTCATTGTGGCGGATAACTATACCGCTATTCCAGAAATGGTAAGACAGTGCATCTGACATCTCTTGATCAAGGAAAGCCAGTAAGTGATTACGAGTGTTGATCAAATCAACTTTTACGCCTAATCCACGGAAGATTGAAGCATACTCGCAACCAATTACTCCGGCGCCATAAATAATGACGTGCCGTGGTTCATGATCCAGTTTCAGAATGGAATCGCTGTTATAAATACGGGAATGGGTGAAATCAACATCTGGTGGACAATATGGACGAGAACCGGTTGCGATAATAATCTTATCTGCGCTTAAAATATCGTAGTTATCGTCGGCATAGCGCACACTCACCCGGTGATCATCAATGAATGTTGCTTCTCCGGAAAACATACGACACCCATTACGTTCATAAAATCCCTGTCGCATTCTAGTTTGCTGATTAATCACCATTTCAGCACGGCGTAAGATTTCAGCAAATGAAGAGCGAAGAATGCGGGAATTGTCGCTGTACAGAGGGTTTTGGTTAAATTCGATAATACGGCTGACGGCGTGGCGGAGGGCTTTGGACGGGATGGTGCCCCAATGAGTACAACCACCACCAACATTATTATAGCGTTCGATAACAGCAACGCTTTTACCCTGCTTCACCAATCCCATTGCTGCTCCTTCTCCACCGGGACCAGAACCAATGACAATGGCGTCAAAATGAATATGTTGCATATGAGGAAAGACCTGTTTTTACACAAAATTACAACGCCATATTAACATCGGTTGACTTAATAACCCAATCGTCATAAGGATTTTATGTCATCGTTTAGGGTAAATTGAACATAGTTTTACCCGTTACGTTAATCTGGCATAAGACCATGAAGCTTTTGGAAAATAAATAATTATCTAATGACCGAATTGAATTAACAAAGGGGAATACTCCTCTTAATGATTTTCTGACTGCGTGTAGTTACCTTTATCATCCTAATATCTAATAAGAAAATGCGCTGAGAAAATGACATTGATCATTATAAATGACATGATAAGCACATCATTACGGCAAACGCGTTAAAATTTGGTATATTTCCTAACATGTAGTTCAGATAAAGAGTCAGGATTCGTGTGAGTAACGTTATCGGCATCAGAGCGAAACAGAAAGAAAAAACTCGTCGTTCACTGATTGAAGCTGCTTTCAGCCAGTTGAGTGCCGAAAGGAGTTTTACCAGCCTTAGCTTGCGTGAAGTCGCCCGCGAAGCAGGTATTGCGCCAACTTCATTTTATCGTCATTTTCGCGATGTTGATGAGCTTGGGCTGACTATGGTGGATGAAAGTGGTTTGATGTTACGTCAGTTAATGAGGCAAGCCCGGCAACGTATTGCTAAAGGCGGCAGTGTCATCCGCACGTCTGTTTCAACTTTTATGGAATTTATCGGTAATAACCCAAATGCATTCCGATTATTATTACGTGAACGTTCAGGGACCTCTGCTGAATTTCGTGCCGCTGTCGCACGGGAAATACAACATTTTATTGCTGAACTGGCAGACTATTTAGAACAGGAAAGCTGTATGCCGAGGCATTTTACTGAAGTGCAGGCAGAGGCGATGGTAACAATAGTATTCAGTGCAGGTGCAGAAGCACTGGATATTGATTTGGAGAAAAGACAGCGTTTAGAGGAACGTTTAGTCTTGCAGCTACGGATGATTGCTAAAGGTGCATATTATTGGTATCGCAAAGAAATGAATCCACCGAACCCTAAACTTAAATAACTATGAAGGAGGAGAACGAAATGATGGAACAATATCGCCAGGATAAAAGTACATTGTTACTCGCTTTTATTGTCGGATTAGCAACGAATGGAACGTTTTCAGCAGTTTTTAGCTCAGTTGTTTCTTTTTCAGTTTTCCCATTGATAGCACTGATTTTATCAATTTATTGTATCCATCAGCGCTATTTGAACTACTCCATGCCAGATGGAATGCCTAAGCTGGTTGTCGCCTGTTTCCTATTAGGATTATTTAGTTATAGTGCGATTATCAGGGTTGAATACCCTGAAATTGGCTCTAATTTTTTACCCGCGGTAATGGGGACTGTACTGGTATTCTGGATTTACAGAAAGGTAAAAATTCGTAAAAACCAGGTAATTACAGAAAATAGTCATTAATTGGTGAAAAGCGCCGGCGAGATAACTATCTGCCGGCATTTCTGTTTTATATGTTCGTCAAGTATCAGTTTAATTTTTCCAGAAGTACGCCGCATTCCATATGATGTGTATAAGGAAACTGATCAAATAGAGCCAGACGGCTGATTTTATGTGTTTGAGTTAATGTTTCCAGATTATGACAAAGGGTTTCCGGGTTACAGGAAATATAAAGAATCCGTGGGTATGCTTGGACCATCTCAAGCGTTTTTTCATCAAGGCCGCTACGAGGCGGATCGACAAAAATAGTTTCACATTGATAGCTTTTTAAATCGATCCCCTGAAGGCGATTAAATTCGCGTTCACCATTCATTGCTTGGGTGAATTCCTCTGCTGACATTCGGATAATTTGTACATTATCAATACCATTGGCTGCAATATTGTATTGAGCGGCAGCAACGGATGGCTTGGCGATTTCTGTTGCCAATACGCGTTCAAAATTTTGAGCTAATGCCAGAGAGAAATTACCATTACCACAGTAAAGCTCAAGTAAATCACCTTTTGAATCCCTGGTAATATTAATTGCCCATTCAAGCATATGAATATTGACGCTAGCATTGGGCTGGGTGAAGCTGTTTTCTACTTGGCGATAAATCATTTTCCGGCCTGCAACAGGTAAAACCTCATCAATATAATCATGATTCAATGTGATTTTGGTTTTAGCAGCTCTGCCGATTAACTCAACGTCAAATCCTTTATTTCTTAACGCCTCACGCAGTTTTAATGCCTGTTGTATCCATTCATCACCTAGTTTTTTGTGATAAAGCAAAGAAACAAGGATTTTATTACTGCAAGTAGACAGATAATCAATTTGAAATAGCTTATGACGCAAAATCTGTTCCGATCTGATAGCGTCAATCAATACTATCATCATTTTGTTGATTAATTTACTGGCGACAGGGAATTGAACAAGGCGTATGCGCTGTTTCGTCTGTTGATCGAACATAATATGGTACAAATCATCCTGCTCATGCCAGATTCGAAATTCTGCTCGCATTCTGTAATGAGATAGCGATGAACGGAAAACCTCTGGCTCCGGGGCCTGGAAAGGCGCCATCATGTTTTTTAAGCGGCTAACCTTCTCCGTCAGTTGCTGCTCATAGCTTTCCGTTGGCAGGGGATTTTGCATTATGTTTGTTCTCTTATATCTGTAGTAAGAAAAATTTTCGTGCGAAATTGTAGGGAAAGAGCAAAGGATGTCCAGTTTTCTTATTACTCGTACATGATCCTGTCTATGCTTACTATTATGAATAATGAATAGGCTCAGCGCTTCTTAGCGTATCCTTCTGACAATAAATTGTGGGATGTTTTCTCATGATAAATAAAAATCGGTTTTTATTGTTCACTGTTTCAATTGTGGTGATTTCTAGTTGGAATCAAACCTCTGTTGCGGTGGAGTCACAGGATTCATTAGTTGTGACGGCGAGTCGTTTTAAACAGCCGGTATCAAGCATACTGGCTCCTTATACTGTTGTAACACGAGATGAAATTGATCGTTGGCAGTCAAATAGTGTAGCCGATATTTTGCGCCGTCTACCCGGGGTGGATATTGCTCAACATGGCGGTATTGGACAGTTAAGCTCTCTGTTTATACGTGGCACTCATTCTAGTCATGTATTAGTACTGATGGATGGAATACGTTTGAATCAAGCGGGTATCAGTGGTTCCTCTGATTTAAGCCAAATACCGGTATCATTGGTTCAAAAAATTGAATATGTCCGCGGACCACGTTCCGCTGTTTATGGTTCTGATGCTATTGGTGGTGTTATTAATATCATTACCACCAGAGAGAAACCAGGAACCAACTTTAACGTAGGTATCGGCTCACATGGTTATCAGACTTATGATGGCTCAACTCAACAAAAGTTAGCTGAAAATACAACCCTGACAGCAGCAGCTAACTATACTTACACTAAAGGATACGATGTTGTTGCTGATGGTAATACCGGTGGTTTTAGGCAGCCTGATCGTGATGGCTTTATGAGTAAAATGCTTTGGTTGGGAGTCGATCAAAAATTTAATGAGCAAGTCAGTGGATTTGTTCGAGCTTATGGCTATGACAATAGAACATCTTATGATGCGGATATTAATTGGAGTTATCCATATGCCAGACCGGATACTCGTGAACTTTATAGCCGCCACTATGACACGGGGATCAGATTTAACCGGGGGATCTACTCATCCCAATTAATTGCAAGTTATAGCCATATAAAAGACTATAACTTTGATCCTAAATATGGGCGCTATGATAAGTCTGCTAGCCTTAATGATTCTGAACAATATAACCTGCAATGGGGAAATACTTTTCAGCTATATCAGGGCATGGTCAGCATCGGTGTGGATTTCCAAAAACAATCGATAGAAGCTGGAACCAGTTATATTCCGAAGAGTGAAACGGTACGTAATACGGGGATATATCTGACAGCACAGCAACAACTGAAAGACTTTATTTTAGAAGGTGCAATTCGTTCAGATAAACATTCAGAAGCTGGTTGGAATACCACATGGCAAGCCAGTTTAGGTTGGGAGTTTATTAAAGATTATCGTTTGATCGCTTCTTATGGTACGGCATTTAAGGCTCCAACGCTTAGCCAGATGTATGGTTTTGGTGGTAATCATGATTTGAAACCGGAAGAAAGTACACAATGGGAAGGTGGTATTGAAGGCATCACAGGCCAGCTAAATTGGCGTCTGACTGTATATCGCAATGAGATTGAGCAATTGATCGATTATGCAAATAACCGTTACTACAATATTGGTAGAGCAAAAATTAAAGGTGTTGAATGGACTGGCTCAATGGACACAGGCATTTTTCAGCATCAATTGACTGTACAATATATTGACCCCCGTAATGGTGAAACTAATGAAATTTTAGTTCGTCGAGCGAAGCAGCAAGTGAAATATCAACTTGACTGGCAGCTATATGATTTTGATTGGGGGTTAACTTATCAATATCTAGGGCGACGTTATGACAACGATTTCAATACATTCCCAGCTAAACGTGTGAAATTAGGCGGCGTCAGCTTTTGGGACTTAACGGTTTCATATCCAGTCACTTCCTATTTGACAATTCGTGCTAGAATAGCCAACCTGCTTGATAAAGATTATGAGACAGTTTATGGCTATCGCATTCCAGGACGTGAATACTACCTCACTGGGAGCTATAACTTCTGATTTAAATAAAGCCGCGCGCCCGACAGTTTTAGTGTTTGATTCTGGGGTAGGCGGCTTATCTATTTACCAAGAGATACGGCAATTATTGCCAGATCTCCACTATATATATGCTTTTGATAACGAAGCATTCCCTTATGGTGAAAAATCGGAAGAATTTATTGTTGAACGAGTCGTTCAAATTGTTGGGGCTGTTCAACAAAAACACCCCCTGACAATAGCGGTTATTGCATGTAACACTGCAAGTACAGTCAGTTTACCCGCTCTACGTGAGCGGTTCAGCTTTCCGGTTGTTGGTGTGGTTCCAGCGATAAAGCCCGCAGCAAAGTTAACTCGTAATGGTGTTGTTGGATTATTGGCGACTAGGGCGACAGTTAATCGTTCCTATACAAAAGAACTTATCGAAAAGTTTGCGACAGATTGCAGGATTGAATCTATAGGTTCTGCTGAATTGGTAGAATTAGCTGAAGTTAAACTGCATGGTGGTAAGGTTTCTTCCGACACTTTAAAAAAGATACTGAAGCCGTGGCTAGGAATGACAGAACCGCCTGACACGGTAGTATTGGGTTGTACCCATTTTCCACTATTAGCAGAAGAATTAGTTCAGATATTACCTGATGGCACACGCTTAATTGATTCTGGCGCCGCTATTGCTCGAAGAACGGCTTGGTTGGTTAAGCATCAGAGTAATCTTGTTTGTACTTCAGCGGATAGTCTTGCTTATTGTATGGAAATGAATGCAGATACTGGTGCATTAATCCCCGTTTTGCAGGAATATGGATTTGTGAAACTGGAAAAGTTGATAACTTAAGTTAAATTTGATGGAATAATCATCGGTCGTTAACTTTTTTCAAAATAATTATTGCCAGCGTCAAAGAACTCCCTATAATGCGCCACCACTGACCGACACAACGCTGATAAACATTGTGAGGTCGGGCAGAGAAAAAGCGAATAAGCGCTTGACTCTGCGGGCGAAAAGCGTAATATACGCAGCCCGGCTGACCGAGAATGTTAAATTTTATGTCAGCCTGCTCTTTAACAATTAATCAGACAATCTGTGTGGGCACTCACAAGACCGTATCACAAAAAAATACGTTTTAAAGTCTTGAAGAGTGAACAACAGTTAATTCATTACGAA
Source organism: Photorhabdus aballayi (assembly GCF_026153155.1). Classification (NCBI taxonomy): domain Bacteria; kingdom Pseudomonadati; phylum Pseudomonadota; class Gammaproteobacteria; order Enterobacterales; family Morganellaceae; genus Photorhabdus; species Photorhabdus aballayi. The sequence continues at coordinate 19,860 of NZ_JAPFCD010000074.1, forward strand.
CTAACAGTACAATTCTTTGAGCATCAAGCTTTTAATTGAAGAGTTTGATCATGGCTCA
>NZ_JAPFCD010000075.1:0-19697 GCF_026153155.1 Photorhabdus aballayi
CCCTGTTGACTGGCATTCAATTGAATCTGACTGGCGGCGGTCTGGCTGTCGCTCAGGTCAATCTGTTGACTGTGGACGGCCAGCGTATCGGTCGCCAGATTTTTGCCATTGGCCTGAACGTGTTGCGCGGTCAGGGTCAGTGAACCGGGGCGGGTGGTGTTGCCCTTATCATCCAGTCCGGCGGCCCAGACGCTGTCATGGCTGCTGTGTATGGTGCCTGCGGTGACGGTGGTATCGCTGCGGGCCTCTACCCGGCCCTGATTCTTTAACGCGCCGCCCGCCTGTAAATTCACCGATGATTGTGACAACAATTTGCCCGCGTTAGTGACATCGGCAGACGACGTTAATTGCAGCCCGTCACGGCTGCTGATGGTGCCGCGATTTTCTATCCAGCCATCGGCGGTAATATGCACGTCCCCGGCTGAGGCCCCGATATTGCCGGCATTATGGACGCCCACCCCCGTTTCGGTACCTATTAGCCTAATTTTATGGGCATACATGCCGCCCAGTGCCGCCACATCCAACGCAAACTCCGGCTGGTCAGTGGCCTCAGCGGATTTTTTCTCAATCTTCTGGTGTGCCGCATCCACCCGATTGCGCCCGGCAGTCACTTTCAGGTCTTGCGCATGTAATTTGGCGTTAATCGCCACCGAACGGGCGATAATATCGGTGTAACTTTGCCGGGTGCTGTCCATGCCGTGCCCGTCAATCCGCACTTCCCCCTGATTGACATCAAACCCTTTCAACCGGCCCCGTTCCATCAGGGCTTGTCCGGTGGTGAGCGTAGTGCGGTGCGCGTTAATAAACCCGCAGCCGTTACAGGTGATCCCCGAAGGGTTGGCAATAATCACCTCGGCTTTATGCCCGGCCACTTCAATCCAGCCGTTGAGGTGACTGCGGTCGTGGCTGTTGACTTCATTGAGGATAATGCTGGCATCCCCTTTGGCTAACCACGGATTACCGGCCACCATGCCGCCCAGTTGGGTCTGCGTGGCCTGATGGCTGTTATTGAGGATAACCCCTTGTTTATCCACATCAAACTGACGGTAGCTGTTGTGAGAAACGCCATCGGTGCCGGGCGTCTGGATATTAACCTGCGGCGTGCCGTTGGCGCTGCGAATGATGGTCGGCTGCTGACGCCCCGGTGCCTGCCCATCAGCCACAATCGCCGCCTGTGCGGTGAGTGAAATCCCGCCAAGGGCGAATAACACCCCAAACCGTAGCGCAGTAAGCCGACAACGACGTTGCGGTGAAGAGGGGCGACGAACGCGGCGTCCGGTTCGTCCGCGCCCGGCACACACTATCTCGGCCACCACCATCCACATCTGACGGGCCTGATTAAAGATAATACGATATAACTGCTTGTTCATGATTTTTGCTCCACACAACACTACCCACTGGCAGTTTTGCTATTTGAATTAATACTGCCAATACAGGTTGAATCCGGCCGTGACCGGGGAGGTTTGGAAACCGGCGGGTTTGGACAGCGGGACGCCGACAAACAGGTCGTAGCTCACCCCTTTCAGGTTGCCTCGCCAGCCCAGGGCGCTCCCCGCCAGATGTTTTCCGAGCAGAACGTCACTGCCCCGTCCGCCCACTTCGCCATAGTCGATCCCCAGATACAGCGACTGCCCTTTCAGCGGGGTTTGCCAGTCCAGTTCGTTCCGGCTGTACCAGCCCCGGTCAGCGGATAAGGTCAACTCGCCATCAAAGCCGCGTACCGTCCAGCGGCCGCCAATTGAAAAGCGATCCTGGGGCGTCAATGGGCTGGCGCTTATCTGGCGCAAATACTGGGTTTGATAAGAGAAGGGCTGATCAAACAGCGTTAACGGTCCAGAAAGCGTCGCCGAGAATTGGGTGATTTTAGGTAAGGCAGTCCCTTCATTGCGGTACTCTTCCGGTGCCGGTTGTGCGCCAAACCAGCGCATGCCCTGTTGGTAAGTGACCCTGGTATCGAGAGTGGCGTTGCCGATAGTGTGATGATGGGACAGTCCCAGCTTCCAGCCTGCGGTTTCCCGGCGCTGAACATCGATTTCAGTGTTGTCAATAAAATTACGGGACGCCCGGCGATAAATTTCACTGTTGAGCAGGGTTTTCTGGTCGGCGTTGCGGTGTAGCACCCGGCTGATCTGGATCGCCAGGTTTTGGCTTTTGCCCCGGTATTGAATCGCCTGATTCAGCCCGGCTATCGTCTGGGTATAATCGTAGTGACTGGCGGTCACGCTCGCCATCCAGTAGCCGAAGGGCAGCGAGTAATAGAGCGTGTCGTTTTGGCTGCCTTTCCCGGCAGACGCATGAATATCGCGCCCACCGGAGAGATAGAACAGGTCGCTTAACGCCAGCGGGTTATCCAGAAAAAAGGTGAGTCCGCCCTGATAACGGCCGGTGCTTTTCGACCCGGTATCATCCAGATACGTGGCGATTCGCCAGTGCCGGGACTGACGCCAGTCCAGCACAATATCACTCTCCCCCGGTTGTTCTGCCGGGACAATATTCATCTCCGCCTGAACGGTCGGGAAACGTTGCAAGTTTTCCAGTCCCTGCTCGATATCCCGTAAATCCAGCAATTTTCCTTCACGCGCGGGAAAGGGGGTTATCCGCTGGATATATTTTCCGCTGTCAGGGGTATAACGGATATGCCGGATGTTGCCCGGTATCATCACCAGTTTTAGCGTTTGGGTACGCAAATCCTGGCGAGGAACCAGAACCCGGCTGGTGACATAGCCGTGATTAATCAGCTGATCTTGCAATTCGGTCATCAGCCGGTTAATGCCCTGAGCGCCGAGGCAATGGTTTTCGCCCTGTTGGGCGACACGTCTGAACGGCAACCAGTGCGGGAAATTTTCGGTGCCGGTCAACACGACGCGGGTGATCGGAAAACACGGCGTTTCCCGCGGAAATGCGGAAGACGCCGCCTGTTCGGGTACCGACAGGTGAACTTCCGCAGGGGGCGGGGCTAATTGCGCCTCCAGGGCTTGCTGGCGGGCCTGTTGATGAATGAGTTGTTGTGCTGAGAGGTCTGCGGCCTGACTGCCTGAGACTACACTATAAAAAACCGCAAACACTAAAATACTGCTTTTCATTGACTTTCTATTCCACAATGCTAGAGCGGTATTAACCATGAATTTGGCTTAGCGATCAACATTTAGGATTGATGATCAGCCGGGCATCTAAAATGAGGGAGTTGGTTAAGATAGCAGCAAAAACAAGGGGTTATATTGAAAGGCAAAAAACAGGCAATATGATTATTTTGTGACAATATTGTATAAAAAACAGATTAATATTAATCATTTAATAACCAATTCTAATAATTTCAAATTAATTTCATTTTTTGTGTTAATTATGTGATATATGTCACATTTATGATGTTTGATTTCAGCATGAAATCACTGACAAAGTGATGCTTGTCGTAAATTGGTGATGAAATATTTTCTTTTTTGATGAGGTTAGATGGTAATTTTTAGCTCAGTTGGCAGCACTGGCGCTATGCTATTGCAGATTGGGGGATAACCATCAGACAGCAGGTGGCTAGTGTTGGTAGTGGTTATGCACCTAATTTCTGCTTGATGTTTAGTTGGGCTGCTCATATCGATTTTGGTTAAACAAACTATATCAAGTAAAAATAAGTCCAGTGCTATTGCTCCGTAATTAACTTACAGATTGTAAAAATCATGAATCCTAAAGAGCCAAAGATCTCCAGTGAGGATTTATCCAAACCAATACTGCTTTTTACCTGTTGCTCGTTCTACCAGAAGATCATCCTTCGTAATTATAGGGATAAATAGCATGATTTGTTGACATCACTTTCTGTAATTGGCGAGTTTATTTAAATATTTCCATTACCGTATTGATCACTCTTACATTATTTCCAAATAACAGCTAAACTTCTTTAGTATTCTAATCAATTAAAATTAATTTATGATATTTATTTTTATAGTATTCCGCGACGGCGGACTCAGGGAAAAGGCTGTAACAATATAAAAATATTAATTTGAAGAGAATATGAACATAGTGCCTTGAATGGCCAAACTAGGAGAAGAAGAAATGATTGTAAAAAACGACTGGCACCCAGCTGATATTATTGCAGCATTAAAAAAACAAGGAACAAATCTTTCTACTGTTTCAAGAGAAGCGGGGCTTGCTCCATCCACCTTAAGTAATGCTCTGCACCGTCCGTGGCCCAAAGGTGAACGTCTTATTGCTGCCGCATTAAATTGTGATCCTTGCGAGATCTGGCCTAGCAGATATTTTAAATAAAATAAACTTCAAATTTTTATGGGCTCTGTTAAGCAGAACCCTTTATCATGATTAAACTGTGAAATTGGAATACTTCGATGTAAAGTTATTATTTTTGCAACACAATATGTAATTGTGTTTATGAGTTTTAAATGGGGGTATATCTTTATCTTTGGGGAAGATGATTTTATCGAACCTTCTGTAAACATTTTTTAGTAAGAAAATTAATAGGATTTCATTATGGACTACGTCAGTAAGTTAAGTATTTCACCTCAAGTTATCAATACTATGCGGCAAAGTAATGAACCTTGGGGAATAAAGGATAAAAATTCGTGCTGGATTTTTGGTAATCAAGCGTGTAAAGCTTTTCAAAATTTTGACAGCTCATTTGATTACGAAGGGAGGTATGATGATGAACTCCCCTGGGATGGGGCTGAGTTTGCAAAAGAATACGTTATTCACGATCAAAGTGTGATGAAGAACGAAGAAAGAGTATGTTCGCTTGAAACACATATGTTCGGGAGCGATAAATTCTTGTCATCTTATTTTTGTGAGAAATATCCGTTATACAATAATGAATATGAATGTGTAGGCACTTTGCTTCATTGCTATAAAGTTGAGGATTTCTCATTTATCCGTCTATTTCGTGGAAAATTGCCAGCATCAATATTATTTCAACCTCCGACGGATTTATTTACTCCACGGGAATGGGATGTTATTTTCCTCATGCTACACAAATATACCAGTAAGCAAATCGGTAGAATGTTAAATCTTTCCTATCGGACAGTTGAAACCCATATCTCGCGTATATATAAACGGATCGGTGTCCACTCCAGTTATCAACTGGAAGAGTATTGTCGCACAAATGATTATGATCTTTATGTACCAGAAAGATTTGTGCATCCAGAAAGCAGAATTTTTCCTTAATTGATAGATTAAAATAGTCTTTTTATTGAACATGAGTAGGATATTATTTTCATTTTCTTGCAAAAATACACAAGAAAGCAGATTGGAATAATATTGGATATTGTCTATCGCAAAGTTGAAAAACATATAGCAAGGATATACCGTAAAATCTATATTCACTCTAGCCAGCAGTTAAAAGAGTATTGTTGAGTTAATAATTTTAATCTTGGGGCTGTCCTAGATAAGTCATTTGATCTAGGATATCCCAATGAGAAAAAGTCGGATTAGCCAATACAAGCAAAAACGTCTTCAGGAGCTCTTTGTGGCAGGGGCTACAGCTCGCACTGCGGCAGAGTTAGTGGGTGTCAACAAAACGACTTCAGCTTACTATTTTCACCGCCTCAGAGTCCTTATCGCTGATTATGTCGATGAACACTCCATTGAAGAAAAATAGTGAGTAACATAAAATTAATTGAATGAGGCCAGATTATGTCTTCAGGTTGCTGCATATTTTCTCCACTACGTATAAATCAGCGTGTTCCTGAGCGGAATAGACGTTATTGTTAAGCCGATCTCCAACGAGATTAACCCATCCACATGCGGGGTTTACTGGTAAATATTATGCAGAAGTACAACCGCGTCCAGTTCACCAATATCATCATCCAAGAATGAGAAATTGGGCAGAGAGAAATGTATCAGCTGTAGATAGGCCAGTATATGGTTTAGCTCAGTAAGTGAAGGTTGGTTTCCCGCCATAGAAAGACGCTTTGTTAATTGTGTAAGCATGGGTAATCCTGAATTTGTTCTTGGCCATGTATATTGTCTCAAAAAAATATAAGTGCTTCTTGGAGCTTTAATTATCCTTGGCTAAGGACTGCAATCCGGTTTGCTACTGAATATCCAGCTGACGGTCAATTTCAGCGGCACGTTCAGCATGGCCTGCCACCAGCTGAGCACACTTTGCAATGCGCATGGATGTATCAGCGCTGATTTCATTGAATTGCTCATCAAACTAGCTTTCAATAATGGATTGATGAATTTGCTCGGTCAGGTGCTTTGCTACTTCTGCATTGTTAATGGCACTCTTAAGGGCATCTTCAGTTTTAGTGAGCGCCAGATTAGTGCGTGCAGCGCCTCCATCCATGTACCCTTTACAGGCGACAGCAGAAACGATTTCAGAAGCGTGAGTATCGATCAGCAATCGTGCATCATCTTTACTCTTAACTTCCTTCCCACTAGCGTATGCTGGAAACTGCCTAATCAGCAGAATGAGATATAGTGCGAGTTTGAGATAAATGGTCTTCATTATAGCCTCATCAAAGATAATAGGTCGGTTGCTCGGCCAGATGACTGAACTATTGGTGTGGTAATGCCAGAACAGTGATCCGATAAAGTACCCCGGACAAAAATGCGATAGATACTGTCGATGTCAGAATCACCCATTCATACCGGAGGGAGAAGTAACTCCAGACAGACAGCAGGAAAATTGCGAGGATGGATACGACTATCATGATCCCAAAATTACGGGATATGGCCTTCAGTATTACGCCGATATTTTTAAATAAAGGAGCATTACAACGCACTATGGCCGGGAGAAACATCAGCAGCATTGGCATCCCCAAAAAGGTAGAGAAAGCAGCGAGACTGAACATGTTGAAGTAAATCGGGAATATTCCCAGCACACCGTTTGTGGATATTGGACCGGCTTTCAGTGAAGGAGACATTTCCACTGTCATGGCATTCGGAATTATGTCGTTGGCGTAAGCTGAAGAAGTATACGAATGTAGCCCCCAGAGCAGAATAATCAGGATGATTGTCATTAATGGTCCGAAGAGGATAGTTATCAGGATATTGCGCAATTCACGCCAAGAACCAAGACTGGGCTCCCCCATCTTGTAACGAGTCAGGAGCGTCATAGAGTACACGCTCAATATCACTGGCTGGAGGATGATATATCCGACCATATCCATCGTAACACTCTGCATGAAGAACGTTAGCAGACCACCGCCAATCACTACAGGTGCGAGTAGCATGAACAACCCATAAAAGCTAAAAAGTGACTTCAGGGAATCCAGCATGATTGGATTCATTTCTTTAATGCCGACTTTAGCGTGAGTAAAAACGTACATTAACCCCCCGAGTTTTAAATATATTGACCGCAAAAAACACAGCTATGGAGCTGCTACCTCATCGTGAATATCAGGTTCTATTAGGACTGACGCTCAATGGAACGAAAACTTACGCTAAGGATTTTTATTCCAATAATCAATGAGGTTTATAGAACATTACTTCTATATTAAACTGGCAAAAACAACTAAAGACGGCTCTCTCTTGCCAAGTTTAAAAAATTAATCACATTTTATTTATGGTTAAAATATCTGATTATATTATACATTCTGGCAGATTAATTGTCCTTTAAGAGGCTACCGTAGTAACTATTTCATTTATATTTAACTCATTTGGGATGATAATGTTATTTTTTGTTATTAGTAATTCTGTACTGACTCTCCTTTTTGCGACAGAATAATTCAATGAGTATGTAAAACGTTTGCAATCTTTATATAATTCATTAATTTCACTAACATTATCATAAGTTAACACCCATGGATGTTTAATTCCTAAAATAGTCTTAGACACAATTTCATGGTCTTCAGTATTATAAAAGTTAGTATAGAGTGAAGAGCCCTTGTCAAAGTAAGGAGGGTCTATACAAAACATAGATTTTTCAGGCATGGTTAAATCAATCTCCTTTATAAAATTAATAGCATCCATATTATATAGATGTATTCTATGCTTGTATTTGTTTATCCTTCTTATTCTATCAATTAACCCTTTTTTGTTGAATCTACAATCAAGGGAGTATTTGCTATTTTGCTTTAGACCACCCATTACTCCTGCTTTCAATATAATTCCAGAACGATTAGTTCTGTTCAGAAAAAAAGAAGAAAAACCCAAGTCGAAATTATTAAAGTCGTCTTTGTTATTTTGTATTTCTCTCTGCTTATGCCACTCATCTATTGTGATATCTGTGGTCATTATTTTATCAATAAATTTCTCAGTATCATTCAATATACTATGCCAGAATGACCAAATTGAACGGTCAAGATCATTTAGGTGGATTTCGTGAATATATTGGTTAAACAATAATGATAGAGCAAGCCCACCCCCACCTGAATAAGGTTCTGCATAGTGCCCACCATTAAGGTTATTTGAACAAATTATAGCCGAAATCATCCTCTGGATTGCGGCTTTACCTCCTGGATATCTTAGCGGTGAAGGTGTAGCTGACATACTTTTTCCTGTTTAAATCCGATTAAGTCAAGGCCACTGCAAAACACTTTTTCACTTATGGTCATAATCATTATTAAAAACCTTATTCAACATAAACAATAATATATGGGATATGTTGTCCCAATGAACTTTTAACGCATTTGGATCCGGTTAGAATCCTCCATGAGCATTTACCCTCCAGTGTCTTAGGTAACAGAGGGTTGGTCGTATCCATTTGAACTTTTTTCAGTGCTTCCAGAGCCTTCTTTTCATGTTTACTAAGTTCACTCTATATTCTCTTCTATTTTCCTAATTATTTTTTTCATAACGAGATGTTCTGCCGTCCCCTTTGGAGAGTTTCTGTATAATTTTAAAAGCCCAACATTACGCCCCCAAAGTGATTCAAACATTATTAATTTTCTCACGAATGTTATGACAACGAAGAACAACAAAGGGGGCAAAACGTCCCCATTTATCAGCTTGGTTCTTCGTTGCCAGTAGTATGAAGGAATCAAACATTAGGCGGTCAATGCCCAAGGTTTTCAGTATCTCATCGGTTGTGGGTATGTAAAGTCATCGTATTCCCTGATGGCGTACTTGTTGGAATTATGGAATCAGATTTTTCCCTACAGAAACAGCATCTCATTCCTGCCGGTGAATCTATTCCTCATCGAGAAGATAACATTACAAGAGCCATGAATAACTTCCTTTGTGGCAACAGGAGAAAATGCCGTTCCATTCGATAATGAAAAAACATAGTTTTCAGTTACCAATTTATCGAGTTGTGATTAATTGAAAACAGAAAAATAAGTCACGATCACCAGTTCAGGTAATCGTGACTTGATTTTAGTCTCAGGGGGACAGGTGACGAGATTTAGCAGTGAATGTCGATGGAAAAGAGTTTTACGATAACGCCGGTGTACTCAAAGGCGTGCTCATAGACTCCTAGGTTATTAATGTCACAATCCTCCCCAAGTATATCGTGAAGTTTTTCATCCGTAGCGGTACCCGGGAGGATGGCAATAATACGGCCACCTGGCTTTACAAACTGACGGGCGTGTTTTATATGCTGTTTCCAACGACCTTCTGAATACGGATGGTTCATCAGTATACGAGCAAATGGCTCAAACTGTTTCTCTAGCACCTTGAAGCGCCGGCCAGCGTTCACCGATAATTTGCGTTGCGATACGGTTTATTTCTATCCCAGTTACCGCAACACCATCAGGAAGACCTTTCAATAATCCACAGAAACCGATGCTGGACTCTAGCAAACGCATACCGGCAGACAGTTCACATTCACCAACTGCCCGGAGCTGAAGTTCACCGCAAGAAGGATAAAACTGGTGAGTTTTGTGGTCTGGCATCTCACCGTTTAATGTTTCATGTCGTTGAAGCTCTTAGGGAGGCTTTGCACCAGTCATTGATATTTTTTCTCCATTCATTCCGGCGATTAGTGGGCGGGCATGAAGTCACGTACACCGGTCAGGGTCAGAAGCCGATCTCAATAGCATTGGTCGAGTGCGTATATAGATTGTTCAAGACAGAAAAATCCTTCGAGAGCCAATGTCCTGCTAAGGGAGTTGTCACAGGCGTTACAGAAAAAGCTCCATGCTGCTGTATGTCGGTTATCCATAACCGAGTGATAGAGATTGGTCATGCAGTCCTTAGTGTGCTGATATTCTTTTAAAAGTTCTTTGATGCCGTTAATGACTTTGAAACCTGTGTGTTCAGTGACTCCTTTCCCAGTATTTTCATCTGGGAGATAGAGCGCGATTAAAGATGTGTTGTTTTCATCCGGTGCGCCGGTAATAGCTGGCAAGTTGGTCATGATTCCCCCTTAAATAAAATATTATCCATTGGGGATGGCGTGTGACAAAATATGGGGGAGCGGACTGGTTGCCGAAAGACAAAAAAAACCCCGTCCTAACGGGGTATTTAATGAGGTTTTAACTATCTCACTTTATCTATAGCTCTTGTTTCTGGATTCCTGCTACTCTTCCTCACCGTATTACGCCAGTAAAACTATGATAGGAAATTGAATAAGCAGTAAAACTAGAAAGGAACTCAGCAAGTATGAGTATTTTTATGTCATTGCTAAGGTTATATGAAGTCGAGCAAAAATTCCATATCCATATCCATATCCATATCTTCGCACATCATTTCGTTCGTTCCAAGAACAGTCTTTCCCTGATTATATAGGGAATCTCTCCCACATACTGGGCATACAAAAAAGTGCCCTGAAATGTGATTTTATAGCTGCGTTAAAATCAGCACGGGTATCCCAATAGTATGCACCCATGATAGATCAATTCGGTAATGATTGACCGACTTTCCATTGCTTCGTAGAGTGGTAGGATAATCCTTTCCGACGCCATCTTGAGTATTTCACTGTACGGTTCTACCCGGCCATAAATGACTTCAATCATAGTGCCTACGGTCATGATGTCAGTTCTGTCATTAAGGTTCATTTCTTCCAGCTTGCTGATCACCTAAGCCAATATGAAAAAGCTGAGCTACAAATTGATGATTAATGATCCACTTTATTATCAGCCTTCAGTATCTTCTGACGAATTTCCACGCCTTGTGTCTCAGGTATAGAAAAACAGCTTTCGGCAGTATGGCCGCAGATATAATAATGGCCGTCATAATGTTGTTGCATTCTCACCTTCGTTCCGGGAAAACTGGTGAAAATAGCTTTTACCATGAAGGTGCTTTTCGTAGTGGTTAGGTAGTTGTTCTCTTTGGTGTAATAATCAGAAACGCTAATACCGTTCACCAGCTCACCTAAATCCCAGCTCTCTTTTACGGTTTTCTGCTTCAGTAAAAGAATACCTAGGCAAGTTAAAATAGAAAGGCCAAGCACTCCCCAGAAAATGACCAATCGCTGGTTGGCAACTAGGCTTAAAGCCACTTCTTTAGACTGAGTCAGTTCTTCTGTGGATAATTTGGACTGGTGCCGAGAGCCTTTATTTTGTTTTGATTTCGGTGAGCTCATGGCTTTCTTTTCCCTCTTGTTTAACAGTCATGCTTAAACTGGCAAGCAGATATATCACCTGCAAATCCGATAGGCCATGTTGAATGCAATGGAGTATTTTATTCTTTGCATCAGCATGAATATTATGACTATATTTGGTGTTATCGCCCGCTTTACGCGCCAGCGATAAACCGGCCAGCATATGCTTAATTTGTAGATCAGTTAGCTTACAGACGTCTAGCCCAACCAGAAATTCACGCTGTTTCTGAAGGCTATATTTTTCCCGGATATCATATCGGTCCGGATACGCCTGCGTACCTTCGATATTACACGCCGTTGTTTTGTTAAATGACGATTGAATGCCTTCCACCAAGAACTCTCTCTCACTGACGCCTGTTACATGACGGGCAAAAAGCAGACCGGTATTATTTTTGATAAACACACAGGATCCTACGGTGAGATCACTCGTCCATAAAGGTTGTTGTTTGTTCATAGCTATACCTATAGATTCGCTCTCAATTTGATCCTACCACGCATTTATAAATGACAAAGCTTGATCTCGCAGGTTATTTATATTTAGGTATAAAAAGCGCTGTCTATTGTTTCTGATATACTAATAGCTAATTCATTGTCATCCATACCAGCCAGTTGTTCATATGGATAGAGAGGGAAATTTAAATAGCTCATAAGCCCTACAATAAACTCTCGGTTACTACTGTGTTCCAGTTGGTCTTCAGTAATCATCGCCAGTTTAATTTCGCCGGTATGGGGATCGGTCAGGACAAAGTCAAATACCGTGACTGACAGTACTGACATTGCACTTTTTACATCATCATATTGTTTCGTAATATCCTGTTCTTTAGTCAGAATAATGTCGGCCATACGAACACGAGGCGCAATGTTGTACTGATCTGCAAATAAACTGCTTAACCTGGTATAAAGCGAGTTGGAATCTTTGGGAAGCAGGTATTTATGTTTCTGTAGTCCGGAATAGATAGCTGACATATTGCTGCTTTCGTTAATATCTACAGCTTCTGGATTCCACTCTTCCTGCTGAGGAAGCAGTTCATCATTCTTTGGTTTTTTTCTATCCCAGAAAAAAGCCAGTACCAAACCTGCCATTCCTATAAAAAAGACGATTATTGCGATAAATTTAAGTGGCATTGTTACCCCCGATTACCATATAAAATCTATTGTACCCCTCTTTTTTACAAGACTAATTTTCCCTCAGCAACCATCGCTACACCAATCCTATGTCCCATGATATGATCTTCAATTGCAAAAACAGCAACTTCTTTAACTCTAGGAAAACGAATTAGTAGTTCTTCCAATTCATCTGGCCCAACCTTCTCTCCCCCTTTATTAATAACATCATTAGATCGGCCAATCACTGTTAAAGTACCATCAAGATTTATTTGAACTACACCACCTGTACGATAGAAACCATCGTCAGTAAAAGACTCTCTATTTGCTTCAGGTGCATTAAAATAGGCTCCTATGGTATAAGGCCCATTCACCTCAAGGATACCTTGAGCAGGTCGTGTATGGATGATCTGCCCATTTTTATCTACAACACGATATTGATCATACATAGACAAGGGCTTACCTTGAGTTTGAAGTTTTACGCTCTCAGGATCTTTACGATGAGTTTGTGATAAGAATCCTTCACCCATACCATAAGATTGCTGAAGAGGATTTGGGAAACAGTTCATAATAGCTTGAGCCAACTCCAAACTTACTTTGGCTCCTCTTACCTGAACAACTTCTAAGCTTGTTAGGTTTCTTGTATATCGACTAGCAGCATTGACCCAATGATGTGCTAATAGAGGTACTAAAGCAATGTGAGTTACAGCATGTTGTGAAATCAAATCGAAACTTGTATCAGGACTGGGATCTTTCGACAGAATAACTTTTCCTCCTTTAGAAAAAAACCGAAGCTTGGATTATCTATAACTGGGATCAAGTGACGCAGTTGGTGCTGATATATCTAGTAAAGCACCACTTTCATCTTGAATCAGAAGGCGACGTGACCATAGGGCAAATCACGTGGTGGTTCAACAATATTGAATCCAAATTTCTGTGCTTTCAAATAATAAGATTCAACATTTTCTACAATACAAGTGATGATAAGCCCCTGGCAAGACTTCTGGTATACGTCTGGAATAAATTCACTCGTTCTTAAGAAAGCGGAAACTTGTCCATGTTTTTCAGAAGACATTGAAATAAACCAGTTAGATTCGTATTCAATATTAAAATTCAAGAGGTTGACAAATAAATCCCGTGTACTCATTAAGTTATCAGTAAGAATGTTAGTTAGCATGTTGCGCCTCCTTTTTTGGGACCTATCTCATTAGGCTAAATAAAATTCCAAAATTGTAGCTCCCTTGAAGGGAACTCAGTCCGATTTTTGCGATCTGATCAATCGCTAAATCAAAACAAATCACTCACCGGACTGAGTTATGCCGATCATAGCACCAATATCCTGAAATGAACGCCGCCAGATGAAGAAAGTTATCCATAAAACCAGGGGAAAAATTATGCACGCAAGTTGATGGCCTACATCAGGGCACATAATTTTCTTATTTCACCAGAACCCTTTGTACATCCCGCTCCTCAGTCAATCGTTGGATAAATTAGCTTACGTTATGAATAATGTAGTGAAAAGCAAACAGTGACAAATGAATACCGGTGCCAGACCAAAGGTTGATGCCACAGAATATAGTTTTGAGCCGTAGTAAAACTGTTCGCAGTACTAGAGGTCTTCTAGCGAATTTATAGTGCGTTTTATATCCTTTAGTGCTTGTTTGTATTCCTGATTTTTTTCTTTTAGTTTAATAATTGGATCACTAGAAAAGTTATTTTCGTATAACGTCAAAACTTGTATGGCGAAAAGATCGTCGTCAATATAGAAATAGCATTCTGGTACATTCAATATCTTAGCTATCTGACAGGCTGTTTCATACGTAGGAGTTACAGCTCCTGTTTCATATCTTCCGATTTTTTTTCGTGCTTGTTCTGAATCAATGACTCCTAACGCCTTTCCTAGCGCTTGTTGACTTAAGTTCCGCCCCTTTCGTGCAGCTACCAATCGCTTTGGCTTCATATATAAAAAATACAAATGTTTTTCATGGTTTTATCTTGACTATTTTTTATCACTGTTTCAGAATATGCGATAGACCCATATAATGACCCTGGGTTCATTTTATGGGGTGTTTTTAATGGACTATCACATAGATGGATTTTCCTAAGATCACTTTATTCTTTATATTCACCAGGGAATAAATAATATTTATAAGTTATTATAACATTAAGAAATTATTAAATAAAAGGAAGGATCGTTGTGAAAGCTAATTTGAATCAAGACTGGCATCCAGCGGACATCATTGCAGCACTTAAAAAGCAAGGAACAAATCTTGCAACAGTTTCCCGCAAAGCTGGATTAGCATCATCGACACTAAATAATGCATTACGTCGTCCGTGGCCAAGAGGAGAAGAATTAATCGCCACTGAATTAGGTTTAAATCCATCCGATATTTGGCCTTCACGTTGTAAAGAGTAGAAATGGGTGAGTTTAAGCCTAACTAGAGCCTAATTACCTGACAATGGCAAGTTGCTATATGAAGGATGAACATATCCGAAGGGGAATGGGTTGATCTGACATAAGAAAATGTCGTTCCTTATAATGTTTTACATATTTTGAGCCGTATTTTACCTGTAGAATAGACACGCTAGGGTTCTAGCAGGGGCCCTCTATAATATTATTTGTGACTTTTTAGACCTCGACTGACAATTGTATGTATATTTAGCAGGTGTTAGTTGAGGTTAATATGACAAGAAAGAAGAAAAGGAAATCACCACTGATCTGTGCAATAACTTCTCTGTATCAACAAAGAGACTGATCATCGTTGACAATAGGTTCTTGCGAAATTTTCAAGCAAAAATGATCCTCGGAATTTAAGAGATAGTGATCAGTTGCCGGTATTGAACGTATTTTCCATTACTTTCTGACTGCGCTGAATCCAATCATTGCTGTCATTACAGTTCACGTTAGCTGCAACAATTTGCCGGGCGGAAGTGTAAACAAGGTTGGTATATCCCCCGTTGTTACTGACAAGTAGTCGGATACTATTCAGGTAGCTGTAAATCGGATCCTGTAAAATAATCGAATCAACCGTAGTGCTCTGCTTGCAGTATCGCATGCGCATTTTAACGATGTCCTGAGCCACCATAACGCATTCAGGACATTCTTTTTTCAATTGCAGATACTGAGCAACCGACTGGCCTGCTACTGGAGAACCATCAGGATTCAGTGGTACATTCGCAAAGGCGTTTGTGCAGAACGATGACCCGGCCAGAACCAACATCACTCTTGTTACTTTTTTCATAACCCCCCCTAAATATTCAGCGAATTACAGCTGAAGTCGAAGTGATCTTACTATGGTAGTAAAACTGCACGAAGGAAAAAGCATGACAAAACGTGGTGTATTTTTTATGTTATTCATACCATATATGAATAAGAGGTATTTCCATGACCGTAACGAAGAAACATCGCTACTCGGCATTATAAAAGATATTTTGTATCTGATGATTCTTCTGAAAGAACGTCAGCGAAATCTGGTGCTATTTACCGGATTGGTTAATCTGTAGAGATTTCGAAGTCAAACCTACGGGTTTCATACAGGACACTGGTACAGCGTGGAATATTTGATGATTTGATAAATACCGATATCGTCAGACGTTACAGGTTGTTTACTCATTAACGAAAGCTGGAGAAATAGATGCCAGTGTGTTTTAAAGAGGAACCGGAAAAATGAAACCCATTTTCTTCCTTGATGCTTATATTTTATAAATTATATTTCTTTTAATTACTTTCCGTGGTGATGATAAATTAAGAATAGAGCTTGAAGCTGGCGTTCGCGTTAACAATAAAGACAAATAAGGTGGATCTAATGGGCTCAAGACATTTTCATGAAAAATGTTTATGAGGATTTTTATCTTTTTAAACAGTATGTTGAGGAAGACATTGAACTTATTATGACAAATATGGAATCTCTCGTTTATCCCAAGAGTAAAAGTGCGAAATATTAGTCTTATGACATCTAGTATGGTTCATTATTTGTCCCTATTCAATTAAATGGGAAAAAAGTAGATATCAACTTATCCAAGAGATATGAGCTGAATTATGGTGATTTCTAGTTTTTAGAGGCTCAAGGAATAAACGCTGTCAACACATGATAGTGATAAAAATGCCTGCTCAAGGCAGGCTGTATATTTATCCTTTTTTCTCGTTATGAGTACTTCTCTGGGGGCGTGTATCTGAACCGTCGTTCACCTGGTGTATAATGCATGATAGCGGCGTCTGTAATAATATGGATAGCAATATAGAGATTAACCAAAAACGTGGTTCCATATCCCCTCCACTTGATGATTACGTTATACAGCCAGATAGCGTTTACTAATTGATATGACATTTCGATGTTGAGGTCCCTCATAGCCCTTCTCTTTAACGCTCCGGATGTTACAGACTAGTGATTCGCAACATATGAACAAGCGTTCCATGCAACTACCCAGCTGATGGTGTGACCAACTAAGCGGGTATGTACCTGTCTCAGTACCAGAAGGCCCAGCTATAATGCGCCTAGTTTCAACGTTAAGCTGACTACCACGAAGGCTGTAGCCTGATAATTTGTGGCGAATAGATTTTTTCGTAAATTTGCGCACCTTTGAAAAGGAACGCTCCTGATTGGTTTGTTTTTTCATATTTCCACCGATACGATTAACAGAGCAGTTCTAGGCCACAGTATTTCCCTACACAGAACGATACGTTTCTATAAGATAAAGCTCAGGTTCTGTTTCCAGTTTTATCATTTCAGGGTAAAAATTAAATCAGTACCCATCAGCTGCGTTTTATCTCTTGATTAATAATGTCGAGAGATTGCTGTTTGCTGTCAGTGATAATTTGCATTGCCTCTTCCAGCCATGAGGTATCTTGACCGGCAGATTTCAGTTCGTTGTACCGATTCTGGAGAGCCATCAAAGCGTCATCAACGCCGGCACAATAGATATCTGTTCTGACAATGTTGGTCAATACTGCTCCCTTCGAAATAGCTAACATGACGTTGACCATGTCACACACTGTTTGTGCCAGTTCAGGATTTTTCTCCTTCATGGTCCCCAGATCCACATAAGGTAACAAGCTATCAAGGATAAGATGGTTGATATTGTTGATATTCAAAAGATAAAGGTTGTCATTTTCGATGGTACTATCAGAGCTGATACGTTTTGCCAACGTATCCTGAATGGAAGCGTTATATTTCTGCTGCCAGAGCTCGCACGCTGTAATCATCCATGCTTTAATTTCCGCTTCAGTGCTCTCAGTAGGAGGTATCGAATCGGCTAGTGGTAACACTTCAGACCACGGAATAATGTTGTCTTTTATCACCACACCATCAGTTTCGCTCATCAGATCGCGTAACTTCAGGATAATTTCACGCATGAGGGCATTTTCGGTCAGGATAGTAAATTCCTGCTGGGATGCGCCCAGTAGGTCAATATTATGACCTGTAAAAGAGTGTTTATCATTCATGACCGCGCGTCTCCATTTCCGTTGAATGTGGATGTTCATGGGCTTTTCCATGCCGCATTTGATATAACGCATTGAGATGCTGTTTTTGCTCCCATGCAGAATTTGACCATGTTAAGCGGTAAGATACTGATATCAATATTTTTCTCATATTTTCCCTCGTGGTAGTGAATTGTATTTTGCTATATTCTCTATTCTGCTGATAAAAAGTGGTAATCAAAAATCAAATTACCACTATATATTTGGTTGACAAAATTGCCAGACCAATAAGATTTTCACTTAATCAAGCCATATTCTTTTGTAATATCAATAAGATCACCATGCTTTAAGATGGCTCCGATATTTCTAATTTCTTGAGTGCGATTTTCAATACGGTTTCCCATTGCGGCAAAATCATTCACCAACCGCTCATCGGCCATTGTAGAGTTTGTCAAAGCTTGTTCTGGTGTGTTCAGGTTAAAAACATAAAAGTCTCAGAGTTAGCATGAAGCCACTGCAAAACTGCACGGAGATCACCGAAAACCCGGAGTGCATATACAAACGCCTGTGAATGCGTCAACATATTTTTTACATAAAAAACAAACAACAAAGACATTAACTCCCTTATTTATAAGGGCATTAATAAATATTTTTTACATTTATTGTCTGAGGTAAATCATTGGGTAGAACACGTGCGCCCTATTCAAACATTTTGCCGATAGGGTTAGCCGTTGTCCCCCCACCGAACCGTACATGCACATTTCTATGCATACGGCTCTCCGTTAGACTTTAGCAAGATTACGATAGTCAGGTAACTTTCCACGATGTAAATCAATGTGACAGTCTTTGCATAAAACTAAAGTCTTTCTTCTTCGAGAGATCATTAGTCGTTTCCAAGGCTCTGTATCACCCTTGATATCTTTTAGTTTCCGCACATGGTGAACTTCCAGATATCCAGATTGAATACCACAATACTCACATTTTCTGGCTGCCATTCTATCGAGCAGTTCAGTTTGGGACGTATACTTAAATGTATTCGGTAACGGATCAACGAACTCTGCCATCGACACGCTTCTGTTTTTCAACTGAAAAATTTCCAGTTCGTAGACTTTATTGTTACGACTCTCACGATGAACGTATTTTCCATCGGGCTGCTTCAATCGCTTAGCAATCTTAGTCCTTGATGTCTGATGCTTATTTGCCAGTGTTTTGAATAAGCTATTCATCCATATCCAATGTAATTTATTGAGATACAGAACTGGCGACAAGTTATAGTAGTTTGCAAAGCCACGCATTTCAGCATTGTATTGGCTGATTATTTCGTAATCAGATAAAAATGCCATTACAGGCTTGCTACTACTCTTATCATTGTGTGAATCGTATTCCCCATAGCCACGAAGAGCGCAAAATCTTTGGATTTTCTCTCTTGGTACACCAAGGTGAATATGTTCAGTAATAGTACGCTTCACAGCGTGCGTTTTACTGCCATCCGAGTTGTGTCCCACAACACATTTAACTCGTTTGTTTTCCCTACGACATTTAACTTCATATCCGAGAAAGACAAAACCTTGCTTAGGATCTACTATGCTTGATTTTTCTTTAGAAACTTCAAGTTTTAGCTCTGATTCCACAAATTCAGTGACTTCTTTCATCACTTGCACTGCTTCATTTTTTGAGCCAATAATTCCGATTAGAAGTCGAGTCGCCCCGGGGAACCTCCCCCCAAGGCACTCACGGAACCGGACGTGA